>DASXGD010000105.1:0-7440 GCA_036489245.1 Occallatibacter sp.
GGCGGCAACCTCCTCGAGACGCTCTGGCGCGACGTGCGGTTTGCGTTGCGGGTGTTGCGCAAGTCCAAAGGTTTCGCCTTTGCCGCCATCGTGACCCTGGCGCTCGCCATTGGGGCCAACGCCGTGGTCTACGGCGTGATGGACGCCCTCATTCTCCGCCCCCTGCGCGTGCCCCAACCCCAGAGCCTCTGGGGCCTCGAGAACGGGGACGGCTCCGGCTGGCAGTCCTATCCCAACTACCGCGATTTCCGCGAACGCAACCGCACCTTCGACGATCTGGCCGCCATCCGCATGGAATTCGCCGCGCTCGATGCCGGCAACGATCCAGCCGAGGCCACGGGCTGGGCGACCAGCGGAAATTACTTTGATGAGCTCCGCATTCAGCCGTTTCTGGGACGCTTCTTTCATTCCGCCGATGAAAAGGGCCCCGACAGCGCCCCCTACCTGGTGCTGAGTTACGCATACTGGCACACCCGCTTCCAGGACGATCGACAGATCGTGGGCCGCACCATTCTTGTCAACAAGCATCCCTTCACGATTATTGGCGTGGCGCCGCAGGAATTCCGCGGAACGCTCGCGTTCATTGCTCCGGATTTCTACATTCCCATCATCCAGAACGTGGATGGCGAAAACATCCTGAACTCGCGCCCCATCAACAACCGTGAGGTTTTTGAAATCCTCGGTCATCTGAAGCCAGGCGTGACTCCGGCCCAGGCCGCGGCCGACTTGAACTCCATTGGCAGATATCTCGAGAAGACCTATCCGAAGGAAGTGGATCACAAGAATTACACGCTGGGGCGTCCGGGCCTCTTCGTGTTTTCGCGTCCAGCGCAGGCCTTTGTTGGAGGACTAATGCTGCTGTCGGCCTTGATTCTGCTGGCCGCCTGCGCCAATCTCGGCAGCCTGTTCGCGGCCCATGCCGCGGATCGATCCCGCGAAGTGGCGTTGCGCCTCGCGCTCGGTTCGAGCCGGCGGCGCATCCTGCGGCAACTCCTGACCGAGGCCGTGGTGATCTCCCTTGCCGGAGGCGCCCTGGGCCTGGCCGGCAGCGTCGCGCTCTTGCGCAGGTTAGCGGAATGGCAGCCGTTCCCGGGGGCTCCGATCCATTTGCCCATCACTCCGGACGCTCGACTCTACCTCGTGGCCCTGGTACTGGCCCTGGTCAGCGGATTTCTGTTCGGAATTGTCCCCGTGCGCCAGGTGTTGCGGGCGAATCCCTATGAAATCGTCAAAGCGGGACCGAGCGGCCAGGTCGGGCGCAGATTGACGGTCCGCGACGTGCTTCTCGTGGTCCAAATCGCGATCTGTGGAGTTCTCGTTACGTCCTCGTTTGTGGCCGTCCGTGGACTCGAGCGCGGTCTGCACAGCAACTTCGGTTTTGAGCCGCGCAACACCATGATGGCGGGCACAAACCTCGCCACGTCTGGCTACCGGCCCGACAGTTGGGCTGCCATGCAAAGGCGCATGATCGATGCAGTCAAGACGATTCCCGGCGTCGAGCGGGTGGCACTCGTCAATAATTACGCTCCGTTGATCTATGCTGCCGGCAATACCGAAAATGTGTTCAAGGACGAGACCCGCGATCTGAGCCAATCGCATGTTGCTTCCATGTCGTTCCGCTACGAAGTTTCCCCGGAATATTTCGATGCTGCCGCCACCAGCCTGCTTGCGGGACGCGACTTCACCTGGCACGATGACAAAACCGCGCCTCCCGTCGCGGTGGTGAATCGGGAGTTCGCCCGCCGGATCTTTGGCTCCGTTCCTCAGGCGGTTGGCAGGTATTACCGCACGCAGGATGGAACCCGGGTGCAGGTCGTGGGCGTTGTCGAAGACGGCAAGTACATGAGCCTCACAGAGAACCAGAACGCGGCCATGTTTCTCCCATTTCTACGCTCGCCCGCGAGTAGTTCGCAGGTCTTCGTGCGTTCGCGCCGCGATCCTCAAGAACTGGCGGCGGCGATGAGAAATAAAATCCGCGACTTGGACTCCGGGCTCCCCACCGACATTGAAACCTGGAACGAATACCTCGAGGTCGTCAACTTTCCAGCCAGGGTCGCCACCATGGCCCTCGGGGTTTTGGGACTCATGGGCGCGATCCTGTCCATCACCGGCATCTTCGGAATGGCGGCCTACTCCGTAAGCAAGCGGCTCAGGGAACTGGGAATTCGCGTGGCCCTCGGCGCGCAGCGCCGGGAGGTCCTCGGCCCCGCGCTGGGCCGCGCCGTGAAATTGCTCGCCACCGGTTCGGCAGCCGGATTGGTTCTCGGAGTTCTGGCCAGCCGCGTTCTGGCGTCCATCGTGTACCAGGCGACGCCGCGCGATCCCCTGGTGCTGGCGGGAGTCGTGGCGGCGATGTTGTTGCTGGGGTTGCTGGCTACATGGATTCCCGCGCAACGCGCCCTGACGGTAAATCCCCTGGTGCTTCTGCGCGACGATTGAGTTAACAGCCTGGATTGAAAAGTCCGGTTTTGAAGGGCACGACCTCACAGGCTGCGGAAAAACTTGATCCGGCGGCAGGCGAAGAAGTTCGATCGAGCGGTAGGCGAAAAGGTTCGATCGAGCGGTAGGCCGGGACTTTAGTCCCGGCGAAAAGGCAGGGAATAATCGCGGGCTTTAGCCCCTGAGGTATGCCCTTTGCGGGATTTCAACCTTTCCTCACATGCGACTACGCGTGCGTCAACTGCGGCGGCAGATTCAAATTGGTTTCTTTGTCTGATTTTTGAGCGCCCCAAGCTGTTACGCCAGGTCGCCGTAAGCCGCGCTCGTCAGAAACTCGTGGAACTCGCCCGTGCTCAGTTCCATCACCAGTTCACAGGCGCGTTCGAAATTCGACGCGGCGTACGCGTGAACTCCCATCGACGCGCAGATCTCTTCGAGAGTTTCCGCGAGCACCCGCTCATGCAGTTCCGGAGTGATCATCCGGCCATCGTCGAGCCGGGCGTGGTAGCGAATCCATTGCCACAGCTGAGCACGGCATATCTCTGCCGAAGCGAGATCCTCCATGAGGTTAAAAATGGGCACATGCCCATTGCCCCGGAGCCATGATTCCGCGTAACGCAGCGAAACCTCCAGGTTGCGCCGCAAGCCGGATTCGGTGATCCATCCGCGCGGTATCTCCAACAGCTGGTTAGCCGTCACCTGCGATTGCAATTCCGGACGCATACTGATCTGATGATCCTGGGGCATGTACTCATCGAAAACCGCGCGGACACCCGCAACCAGGCCGGGATGCGCAACCCGGGCGCCGTCATATCCCGCCATCACTTCGCGCACTTTCTCGTGCCTGACCCGTTGCATCGCTTCTTCATTCGCCGAGGCATCGTTGCGAATCGGAATCTGCGTCGCCATTCCGCCGATGGCGTGAATCCCCCGGCGATGGCAGGTTTGGATGAGCAGTTCCGCCAGGGAGCGGAGGAACGGCTGTTCCATGGTCAGGTCGCAGTGCTGCGGCAAAACGCATTCGGGGCGGTTCCGGAATTTCTTGATAAAGCTGAACAGGTAATCCCAGCGGTTCCAGGCCAGTCCCGCGGAGTGGTCGCGGAGTTCGTAGAGGATCTCGTCCATCTCGAAGGCCGCAGGAACAGTCTCGATCAGCACCGTGGCGCGAATTGTTCCTGGGGGTATGCCGACATACTGCTGGGCGAAAACGAAGACATCGTTCCAGAGCCGGGCCTCGTGATGGCTCTCCAGCTTGGGAAGGTAAAAGTAGGGGGCAGAGCCTCGATCGAGCAGGGTGCGATAGTTGTGAAAGAAATAGAGCCCGAAATCAAACAACGACGCCGAGATGGGCGCGCCGGCGGCCAGAAAGTGCTTCTCCGCCATATGCCAGCCGCGCGGACACACAAACAACACCGCGGGATTCGGCCGCAGGCCATACATCCGGCCGTCGCTCGAACTCCAGTTGATCGAGCGCCGGTTGGCATCAAGGAGATTCCGCTGTCCGTCGATGCAGTTGTTCCATGTGGGCGCATTCGCGTTCTCAAAATCGGCAACGAACACCGCAGCTCCGGAGTTGAGAGCGTTGATCACGGTCCTGCGTTCCGGCGGTCCGGCGAGCTCGACGCGGCGGTCGAGCAGTTCTGAGGGAATTGCGGCCACTGTCCAGGCGTCGTTCCGCACCTGCTCCGTCTCCGCTAGAAACGAGGGGAACTCACCGCGGTCGAAGGCACGCTGGCGTGGGCGCCGCGCCTCCAGCAGGCCCAGGCGGGCGGCTCCGAAGCGTGCATCAAGAGCATGGAGAAATTCAACGGCTTCGGGGGTGAGAATCTCCGGTCCGGATTCATAAAAGGGTCCGGGAATGTGCGGAACTGTAATGGTTGCGGTCATTCGGCTCCTCTGTGAAAGTGATCATCGCGGCGAATGTTTCCTGTCGATGCTGTGCCGCAGCGCCGCATGGGGAGGAGTAGAGACCATGGCCGGGAGTGCTGGCAAACGCACTAGTCCGATTCGGACGAGTGGACGAGAACTCCCGGGCCGCGTCATAATCGGCGGCAGTAGCGCTAGTCGCTTGGCTTGCCGTAACTTATATGCTGTCATCGCCGTGATGTCGCGGCACGCCCGATTTGGCGGCTCGACCGATCCGGTCATCTGATCAAGGAGATAACGGCATGCCTCTCGGTAGGCAATTTGCGGAGGAACTCGGTTCAGCTCTCCGCCGTCGGCGCATGAAGGCGGGCGTACAGATGCTCACCAGCGCTGCAGCCGAAATCGAAAGGCTTCGTGCCGAATCACCTGATGCAGCCAGCCTGTTGCTTCTGATCGCACAATGGGTCGATGTGGGATATCGCGATCACCGCCTGCTCGACGCGTTGCTGAGCCGCTTCCCTGCCGAATGCCGTAAAAAGCTCCCGGTCGACGACTATCTTCGTATGCGCATGGTCGATGGCTTTCGCCATTTCACGATCGGCGAACTGGATACGGCCATCGAGACTCTGGACCTCGTTCTCAAGACCTGCTGCGACATTCCCGATACCTCCCTGGCGGCCTGGGCCCATTTCTGGAAAGGGCGCGCGCACCGCAAGAAGGGAGAATATGAAGCCTCGTTGAAAGACATCGTCCAGGCTCGGGAGATGGCGCAGGCGGACCACGACGAAATGTTCACTTCCGTGATTCAAATTCAGGAAAGCTGGCTCCTTTTCCAGAAAGGCATGTCGCGGGAGGCGCTGCATACTCTGGATCGCGCCGAATCGGTCTTGAAACCAACCGATCACTACGTGGCTCTTGGAAACATCGAGTCGGCGCGCGGCCGCATCATCCGCCGGTCCGGAGAGTACACCAAGGCACTCGAACACTTCGCCCGGGCTATCGAAATGTACGCGCGCCAGGATCCGAATCACGTCAATCTCGCGCGCACCCTGGTGAATGCGGCCTATGTCAGGAGGCTGCTGGCCCTGCAACTTCGAAAACGCATCGATACGCGCGTTCAATCAGGGCGTTTTCGGTCCCGCTCCTCGCCCAGGCAGCCCGCCGTCACGCGCGACAACCCGCTCACCCGGTACCAGTCCGTCTGGCATGAAGCGCTTGAGGATCTAACCCGGGCCCGTGAAATTTACGCTCTCCATGCCCACTTTGACGGCATCGGAAAAGTGGTGCTGAATCTTGGCTACCTGCACCTGGACCGGGGAGATGTCGAGCGCGCCTGGGATGAAGCGATCGAGGCCTACCGTATCGGCCTGGAGCAGAACGACCACATTCTCATGGCGCGTGCGCGAATCCTGCAGGCCGCCATCGAAAATGCGCACGTGGAAGAGCAGACCGGAGAAGACGTCGATAACGCCGTCCATGCAAATCGGGCATTGCAATACAGCGAAGAGGCTCTGAGCCTCGCACACGGCACCCAGAACCGGCGCCTCCTCGCGGGCGCGTGCATTGCGCGGGGCATGACTGCGGCCAACGATTTTTTCCAGGAATGGGAGACCGCCCGGCGGTATGCCACCGAAGCCACCACTCTGATCGGCCCCGGCGAAAACGACCACCTGGTCGAAGACCTCACCCAGCTGAAATCGAGAGTCGTCCAGGCCTCCGGGATCAATGACACCCTTCGCGGCTGGTCGGAAGGGATCGTCGGAAATAAGACCTTCCAGCAGATCACCGAGGAATTTGCGGAAATCGTGATTCCTAAAGTCTGGATGCGCGAAGATCGCAAAGTCTCCCGCGTCGCCACGTCACTGTCCATCTCGCCCAAGAAGGTGAGACGCATCCTGCGCAATTCCGGATTGGCCGAACCGCAGTAAGCCTTGCGTATGGGTCCGATGAGCTCGGCTCGGAAGAAAACTCTTTGGAACCGGTTCTGTAACAGGGCATGGCTTTAGCCGTGCCGAAACTGCCACAAGATCAATGCGGGCTTCAGCCCCTGCTACCTTGGTCGAACCGCAGTGAGTTTTGCGCATGGGTCACGCGGTTGTGCGCCCAACGAGGGAGGAATTCAGAGCGAACAGAAGACATTGAGAAGTATGGGGGGACCACACTGCCGCAATACCGAATCCGCCTCTGGCTCCACTACCCCCACGCGCTGTCATCCTGACCCTGAGCTTCGCGAAGGGGAAGGATCTGCATTTGCTTTTGGGAAATTCCACGTGGCGTTACTTCCAAGTAGGCGACCATCCACCCGCGATCTCAAATCCGGCACAGATTCTGCCATCCGACACGCTGTCATCCTGAGCGAAGGTCGCCGCAGGCGACCGCAGTCGAAGAACCTGCGGTTGTCTCTGAACTGCCGGTTGGGCCAAACTTCCCCGTCGGCGACGATCCAAGCGAAACGCAATTGTTTGTGCTCTTTCTCCCGGAGGGAGAAAACGAAAATAGCCCGGGGTGGAGCGTAGCGGAACCCCGGGAAGACGTGCCCACGCGCATGCCGCCGCCCCGTAGGGCGGCGCGATCCTGGCGACGTTATTGACGAATTGGCGACAACACTGCCCGCAACGCAGATCCAGGTAAGCGCCATCCCAAAGTACTGTCATCCTGAGCGGAGGTCGCCGCAGGCGACCGCAGTCGAAGGACCTGCGGTTGCTCTTCGTGATTTCCAAAAGGCGTTACTTCCGCATTGGGGACGATAGGACCACAACTCAAATTCGACTCAGCTAAACTGGGTTCATGCTTTCATCGGAAGCGTCTTCGCGGCGATTGCTGCAATCAGTGCTCGGAGAACAACGATGAATTCTCTTATCGAATTCATGATGGGACATTTGGCTGGATTCTTTTATCTCACCCTGGGTATCGGATGTGTTCTGTATTCGTGTTTCGCCAAGCGCATGTCATTTGAGGGAGAGGTTGCAGTCAGGCCGGACGAGAAAAGGACGTATAAAGTGACCCCTGAGATGCGCAAATACGGGGTTGCTCTCGGGATGTTCCCGTTGCTCTACGGGCTCTATCTGGTGCTTAGCCCTTTGTTCAAGTGATGCGCCGAGGGCGTGCTTTGACGATAGGGCCTGAATCACCCCC
>DASXGD010000149.1:0-9387 GCA_036489245.1 Occallatibacter sp.
CACAACCCTTTTGAAGGCTTGAGTCGTGGCTCGATCGAAACGATCGGCTCACAGTTTCACAGTTTCACAGTACGGGGGGGAGGGGTACCCTCGTTTTGCTCGACTCCTCCTCTGCAAGTTACTAAAGACAATGCTGATATGGGCGCCACCCGGCAGAAATAAACGGTCCAAAAGGGCCTTTTTGGCGTCCTGGAGCGCTCAGAACGAACCGAAGATTGCTTCGGGTGTCTGGGATTCTGCCTGTCGCCGCACTTTGATCCTCTCCTCCCCCTCAAATTGTGGCAGAACCATTCGAAAGAAAATGCAAAAAGCGCGGCCCATTATTGCGCATGGACGGAGAACGAGGGCGGGGCCGGTGAGAAAAGCAGACCAGACAATCGTAGCGCTCTTCGTTTCCCATGGGTATTGGCAGGCCGGAATCCGACCGGCAGCTTCGAACCACTACAAACGTGGCATTCTCAGCCTGACCGCAAACAAGCCGTCGGTCGATTGTGTTGTGTTCTGAAAGGAGGCTTGGATAAATCTCCGGGTTGTTCGCGGGGTAGTGTCTATCTTTATAAAGGTAATTGAACAACCCGGGTAATAACATCCGCCTCACTGCATGGGGGTAGTCTCTTTGGGCGGATGCAAGTACAGCAGAGCTTGAGATTTACCTAACGCGCAGCCTCGAAGTAGAGGGCTACCCTCCACAGCAAATACCACATTCCAGCGCCGAGGAGAGTTACAGCCAGAATTGCGCGAGTTGTGATAGCGATGTCTGCCCCGCGCTCAACACGCTTGTCGGAGCAGGTTTCAGGATTGGTTGGGGTAACAGGATCCACAGCAAAAATAGACGAACTCATGCCGGTTCGAAATCTCCTCAGACTGAAGTTTGCTTCTCTTAAAACATGCACACGCATTCGCCTCACCCTTGAGGGGTGCGACTCCAAATGAACAGCGATCAGGTCAATTTGGGGATACTTTCCCATCTGTTGTGGGATGGTGTGAGTACGAATATAGCAAAGCAAATACTCGGACGTGATCTCATCGCCCGAGAAAGAGCACTATCGTAACGTATTCAGGTCCGCGTAAATGACGGAATTGTCATTTTTGGACCTCAGATTGCGGTTGAAGATCAAGGCGCTTCCGTGTCCGACGCTCGAGGTGGGCGAGGACTGCCTCCACCGCATCGCGAATCACAGCCGCAGGCTCCTGCGAAGCATTGATTACGGCATGCGAAGGAAAGTCGCGGACCAGGTCCAGGTAGGCGGAGCGCTGCTGGACCATTTGGCTCACCGGGATGCCCGATCGGTCTGACCTCAGCGCTTCGGGTGCTGTATCGAGAAGGATCACCAGGTTCGGACGCGGGGACAACCGAGCGGCGCTGCGAAGGACCCACGGCGGCCCTCCGTACCCGACACGCTTGCTGTCCACCGGAAGATCGTGCAGACAGCGATCGAAGAGGATCAGTTCAGCGCCAATCACTCCGGGCAGAATCCGGGTCAGGCATGTCAGCAGGCCCTCGATCCACAAGCGCACGACGGTGGCGACGGAAGCCGCCGCACCGTGCTGCGCTCCCAGGTGAGAGGAGGATGGACGAGTCTGGTTCGCCTGTAGACTCCGCGCGCCACGCGCCTGCATCCGGTGGTATCCGATGGCGCGGAACGATGGGGCAAACTCGCGGCTCACCGCATTGAGGACCAGGGCAATAGCGTAATCGTCCCCTCCGGTGAACGCGATCCAGCAACCCGCCGGCCGCACCATCCGCTTCGCCCAGTGAAGCGCATGCTGTGGGATCGATTTGATCTTTTGCGCAAGCGTTTCCTTCTGGCTCCGCATCATGGCGGACCGATAGGAGTCCAGCGAGCCGTACATCGGGCTCCATTCGTTGGCTGAAGCCATGCGGACAATCGAGGAGCCTTCCGGCCCGCGGCAAAAGCGTGCGATCATCCGCCCGCATTCGATCCGGTCTTCCACATACAGGCGATGCAGCCTGTAACCGTGCTCGCGGTTGAAACTGCGCAGATTGAGACGCTTGATCAACAGGTAAGCAAACTCGTGCGCGGTGGAAGGAATGTAGAAACCAGCGGGATGAAGGCGGCGGGCAGCCAACACTTCGCGCGCCGGAAGCCAGCGACGGCCAAAATGGCGGTAGTCGGCGGCACAGTCCGGTTGAACAATGTTGAGCGAAGGCCCATTCAACGAACCTAGAAAATAGGCGCGCCCGGTCAGTTCATGATCGATCGCCTGAAACAGGCGGGTCCCGGTCTGGCGAGCCACATCGTCAATGATGCGGGGCATGCGCTCAAAATCTTCCGAGTCGACCATGAAATCAAAATCGGAATCGAAATGATCGGGCAGGCGATCGTAGCCGGAGAGGATGCAATACGACTTGCACCGCGTCGAGAGCGCTTCGAGGAGAGTTCGGGCGACGCTCGCGTGCGCAGTTACAGGCGCCTTTCCGCGGGGTTCCACTACATTCTGGGCGGTCAATGAATTGTTCCTTCAGCTTGGTTTTGCCGTTGAACCGGCTTTCGATCCAGCAGCCGCGATGCATGAATCTAGAACACACGATAAGAGAAGCCGAGGCTTACTCCATTAGGGTTCATGGTTCCGCTGGGAAGACCGGGAATCCCCGGCGCATCCGGCCAGATCTGGTACTCATAATCAACTCTAATCCTCCATCGACGTGTGAGCGAGAGATCGAGACCGCCGCCCGGCGCGACCACGAAATACCTGCCATAGGCGAGGTGGTGGGGAAAATCGATGTCGCCCTGGCCGACAAGCGCTTTTACATATGGATGCGCCTTTTTGTGATTCGTCAACGAAAATTGGTACACCGGCCCGATGAGGTAGTTGTATTCCCTGAATCCCGCGTCCGCGTTGAGCGTGAGCCAGCGGCCTTCCGCCTGCGCGCCCAGATGATCCCAAAAAAGGGGAGAGAAATCGACATAAGCCGTGAGCCCCATGGGATGATACCCGCCGTAGTCGCCTACAAAGTAGCTGAATGAGGCGCCGGTACTAAACGAAACGGGCGATCGCTGAGCCTCGTAAACAGTCTGCCCGCAAGCCAGGATTGGCGCCGCGATCGAGGCGGCCAAAATCAGAAATCGCTGTAGCAAAATCTGCTCCTGCTTCCGGGGTCTTTCGCGGTCAGAACGGCAAGTTGATGACATAGAGTTGGCCGTCGCCCACGTTGCAGGGCGAGTAGACACAATTGAATTTCTGAGTCGTGAAGGCTAAACCGCTGGTTCCATCACCGGAGTTGTTCCAGCGGATCAGGTGCTGAGGAATCCCCTGAAGCGTATAGAGATCGAGCGTCGGACCCGGGGCGGTCGTATCCAGGTTGAACAGGTACACGAAATACTCCAGAACATTGGGATCCGCCGGCGTATGAGCAGCGAAATACGCGGTGTCTGTGGCAACATCGGGAGTCATGACGCCGTTCACAAGAAAATTGGAGGGCTGTACGTTCGCCGTGGCCGGGTCCACGATCAGGCCATCGTCCCCATAGATAAGACCGCTCATCGGATCCAGATGGATGTACAGATTCGGGATGGTAAACAGGCCGGGGTGATCGTCGGCGCTGGCCAGTGTCACGCCGTTGGGAGAAACGGCGAGTTCGTAGAGATTGCCCGACGCGTTTTCGTTGTTGACAGCATAAATCGTACTGCCGTCCAGGCTCCATTGAATGGTATCGAGCAGAGGGGGAATGGGCAGGCTTGCGGGCGAGACAACATTGGGCCGCTGGGTGGTCCCATCGTAGATGGCCACTCCTCCCTGCGCGATGGTGGCTGGTTTCGTCGCCAGCGGAATCCCCCGTGCCACGGCGATGGTATTGAAGTCGAGCGGAGAAATCTGAAGGTCCATGGCGTAGTACGGACCGCTGGCTGGATCCGACCCGATGGAAACGGTATTGCCCGCGGTTGGGGGTGTCACGCCGCCCAGAACCAGTTGTTGCACCAGGCCTGCGCCATCAAGACCTACATACAGGTATTTGCCGTCGGGAGACAAGGCCAGCCGGTCAGGATTGCTGTTGACCGGAAACTGGTAGACCCAGACCGCCCCGGCATCGGACAGTTGCAGCGGGCTGAAGGCCATCACCGTATCGGCGTTGCCGCCGGAAGTGCTGGGCTTCGAAACATACAGGAGATTGTTTTGCGAATCCCAAACGACGTCGGCTGCCTCATCGCCGTAGATGTTTATCCCCACGAAGTAAGGCAGGGGGGGTGAAGGCACGGACTGCGCGTTGCGGATCATGACCGGGATTTCGGCGACCCCGGCCAGCGCCGAAGCTGGAAACTGCGCGGTTGCCGTGGTGCTGTCAATGAATGTGGTGGGGAGATCCTGCGCGCAGGCGGTCGGCTGACCCGGCGTGCCAAGGCAGGCGATCGCACCCGGCCCGAAGAGCCTTCCCGTCAGCGTAAGAGTGAAGGAGGGGTCGCCGACCTGCGAACTGTTTGTTCCGGCCGGATTGGCAACCGCAGTCAGGACAGGGACGGTATCTGGCGAAGCCGTGATAGTGAAAGGCAGCACGTTCGACACCGTGCTGTCGGGGTTGACTACAAACACGTGGGCCGTGCCAAGGTCGGCATTGGTGAAAAAGTTGGACGGAATGGCGGTCGTGAGCTGGGTGGCGGAAACAAAGGTCGTCGCCATGGCGATGCCATTCCACATCACCTGGCTGCCATTCACAAAATTGGTCCCCGTCGCGGTGAGCGCCAGCGGAGTCACGATTCCAGCGGGAGAGGTGTTGGGATCGATCGAAACCAGAGTCGGCACCGGGCCCAAAGGAATGGCCGTAACTGTCAGGAGGAGCGTGTTGCTTGTCGTCTTGTCGGGATTGCTGACGCCGACAGTGATGGTCCCCGCGGTGGCAACGGCAGAAGCCGCAACGGTGGCGTGGAGCTGGGTTGCCGAGTCGAAGGAGGTCGTGAGCGCAACGTCGTTCAATGTGATCGCCGCCCCGGACACAAATCCCATTCCCGTCGCAGTCAACGCAAAGGACGCACTGCCTGCCGTCACCGCCGCTGGAGAGATGGAAGTGAGTCTGAAAGAGCTTCCGGTAACGGTCAGGGGCAGCGTGCCGGAAGTGGTGCTGTCGGGCTTCATCACCCGGATGCTGACGGTGCCGGGGGTGGCGATCTGCGGCGCGGTGACTTTTGCCGTGAGCTGGGTTGCAGACGAAACGGTGGTCGAAAGCGAAGCCCCGTTCCAAAGGATGGTCGTGCCGCTGACGAAGTTTGTCCCGTTCGCCATGAGGACGAAGTCCGCGCTTCCCGCGGCGACCGAGGCAGGAGAAAGAGAAGCCAGCGTGGGAGGCAGAACTCCGTTGAATCCGCCACATCCGCACAGAAACCGGGACAAAACGACAAAAAGCAGAGGAAGACGAATCCGCGACCAGCTCATCGAGTGCGTCTACTGCATTTCAGGAGAAACTGTCCCGCAGCCCTGCTTGCATTGTGCCGGGATGCCACAGGTCGGCCGCGCCAGCTTTGAAATCCTGGCGTCGTACGACGATTTCCTGAAGGGCAATAGCCTTTCTGTTTTTATCCGTTCTTTAACTTGGAACGATGAGAGAACCAACGCAAGGGAACAAGTGTTCTTTCTAATCTACCCGAATCGCGTGAGCAGAGATATTGGCGTTTGCTGAAGATGCTTTCGGCCCAGCCTTATTCGAGCCCGTAGAAGCGGGCGCAGTTCTCGCCCAGGATTCCGGCCTGCGCGTCAGGGGCAGCCTGTCGAACATAGTCCAGCACAATGCGCATGGCAGAGGCATATTCGGCCGCGAGGATGCAGACCGGCCAGTCCGAACCAATCATCAGGCGATCGGGGCCGAACGCTTCGAACACGACGTCGAGGTAGCGATGAAAGTCGCTGGGCTGCCACGCTTTCCAGCGCGCCTCGGTCACCATGCCCGAAAGCTTGCAGCAGATATTCGGCAGCTTCGCCAGCCGGCGCAGGTCGGATTCCCATGGCGCGAGCGTGCCTTCGGCGATGGGCGGCTTGGCAATGTGGTCGAGCACAAATGCCTGCCCGGGGAATTCGTCAACAAGCCTGATGGCGGCCGGAAGCTGCCGGGGATAGACCAGCACATCGTAAGTCAGTCCAAAGGCGGCCAGTTGCCCGATCCCGCGCCGGAAATCGTCGCGCAGCATGAAACTGTCATCGGACTCGTCCTGCACAATGTGGCGGACTCCTACCAACTTCGGATGCCCCGCAAAGTGGTCCAGATGCGAGGGCAGATCTGGCGAGCGTAAATCGACCCACCCCACCACTCCGCGAATGAAATCGTGCCGATCGGCCAGTTCCAGCAGCCACCGCGTCTCGTCGACGCTCTGCCGAACCTGCACCGTAACGCAGCCGTCAAAGTCGAGAGCTTGAAGCAGCGGCTTCAGGTCCTGGGGCATGAAGTCGCGCCTGAGCCCGGCCATCTCGTCGGTCATCCACGCATGTTCGGCGGGATTGTATTGCCAGAAATGCTGGTGCGCGTCGATTCTTCTTTTGCTTCCGGGGGAGTGTGTCGGGGATGTCATCCGTCGCAATTATAGTGCTTATATGGGTTTACGACCTCTGTGGACGATGATCGGACTCTTTGCCTGTCTTACTTGCCCGGCCTCCCAGGCGCAACCGGCAAAACCAAGAATCACGCTCGATGAGTACCTGAATACAACCGACATTAAGGATGCGCGACTTTCGCCGGACGGAAAGGCCGCTGTCATCGCCACCGAGGTTTCCGACTGGAAGCATAATGCATACCGGCAGGATCTGTGGTATTGGACGGCGGGGACGGGGCTGCGTCCGTTGACCCACGGCGGCAGCGAGGAGAATCCGCAGTGGAGTCCGGACGGCAAATGGATCGCTTTTGACAGCGACCGGCCGCTGCCCGGCGATGACACCGACGAGGATGGAGAGCCAACAAGCAGTTCGGAGAAGACAAGCCGCGTCTGGGTCATTTCCGTGTCGGGCGGCGAAGCCCAGCCGCTGTATTCCGAAAAGCTCGAGGTGCATTCTTTCGCGTGGTCGCCGGACGGAGCCAGCCTCTACTTCTCCGTCACCGCTCCGCTAACGCCCGAGCAGGAAGAGGAGCAGAAAGCTGAATGGAAGGACGTGATCCGCTGGCGCGAGCAGGATCGGGGCGACGTACTCCTGAATGTAAATCTGAAACAAGCCATCGAGCGTGCCCTGTCCACTCCACCGCCGGAAAAGACGAAAGAGGAAAAGGGCCGCAAGTCGAAAGCGAAGGATAAGACACCACCCGCCCTGCCGCCCGGTGCACGGACCATCGCTCAAAGCCCGCTGTCGATCGGCGAAGTGGCTCCCGCGCCGGACGGCAAGAGCGTTGCCTTCTCAACCGAGCCGGTGCACAAGAGAATGGAGAGTCCTCAACCCTACGAGCTGTATCTGGTCAGCTCTGATGGCGGCGAGGTTCGCCAGATCACGCACAACAACGCCGTCGAATCGAAGCTGCAGTGGGCGCCTGACGGGCATTGGCTTTACTGGATGGTGCAGGCCGGCTTTGGCTCGATCGACGGCAAATATCGGGATGTACAGGGCCGGCTTTATCGTCTCGACCCGGCAACCGGGAATGTGGAACGCCTGGGGGGCAGCTTCGACGGCTCCTTCGACGACTTTGTTCTGCTGAACGACGGGCGCGAACTGGCGCTGGGGTTGAAGGGGACCGAGAAGCAGGTCTACAGCATCGACGGCGGTGGCGCGACCAAGCTGCCGGGGCTGGCAGGCCACTACACCGGCCTGAGCGCCGCCAGGAACACCGGCGCGCTGCTGGTTCGGCACTCCACCATCAATGAGCCGGAGCAGGCTTACCTCGCCGCCGATCCGCTGCGTCCGAACGAACTGACGGCGATGACGGATTTCAACCCGATTTTCGCCCAGCGCGCCCAGCCGGAGTGGCAAACCTATTCCTGGAAGTCCGGCGACGGGCACACCATCGAGGGGGTACTGATCTTTCCTCCGGGAAAGAAGAATGACCGGCATCTGCGTATGCTGACCTTGATCCATGGCGGTCCTGCCGATGCGGACGGCAATTTCTTTGGCGCCGACTGGTATGACTGGGCAACGCTCGCGGCCGCGAACGACTGGCTGGTCTTCCGCCCCAATTACACCGGTTCGACCGGCTATGGGGATGACTTCATGCTGGGAATCTCGCCCCACCTGGTTTCCCGGCCGGGGCGAGACATCCTGGCTGGCGTGGATGCCCTGGTGAAGGATGGCTATGCCGACCCCGACCACCTGGCCATCGGTGGCTACAGCTACGGAGGGTACCTGACCAACTGGCTGA
This sequence comes from Occallatibacter sp., assembly GCA_036489245.1. Classification (GTDB taxonomy): domain Bacteria; phylum Acidobacteriota; class Terriglobia; order Terriglobales; family Acidobacteriaceae; genus Telmatobacter. The sequence continues at coordinate 8,282 of DASXGD010000149.1, forward strand.
TCACCCAGACCACCCGCTTCCGGTCTGCCGTGACCGGAGCGGGAGCGGTAGAACACGCGGCCAACTGGGGCAACGACGATGGGACCTGGGACGACGCCTGGTTTCTCGGCGGCCAGCCCTGGGAGAATCCCGATCTCTACCAGAGCGAGGCGGCGCTCTTTCGCTTCGACAAAGTCAAAACGCCGACCCACATTGTACAGGGAGACGCCGACGTACGCGTAAGCTATCTGGAGGGCGTGGCGATGGAGCGGGCCCTCGACCGGCTGGGCATTCCCCATACCTTTCTCGTCTTTCCCGGGGAGGACCATAGTCTGACCAAGAATCCCTGGCACGGCTATATCAAGCTGCGCGAGGAATTGAAATGGCTGGAGAAATACGATGGGCGATAGCCTCGGCGCAAATGGGTCCAGGCTGCGTCTCAACCTTGTGGAAGCCTGCAGAGGCTCCGCCGCATCCCTTTAACCAGTAGGCATTCCAGATCGATGACACCGACGACGACCGAAACCCGGCAAGCCTCATTCCAGCAGACGCTGCTGAGCGCGCGCCGCACCATGCTGCTGAGCGAGATTCTGAGGCTCGCGCTCGACAGCTTTCGTGCCAGCAAGCTGCGCTTCGCGCTGACGGCTCTGGGCATGGTCATCGGCACGGCCTCGGTGATCCTGGTTGTCACCATCGGTCTCACAGGCAAGCAGTTCATTCTGAATGAGATCCAGAAAATCGGGACCAACGAGGTCGAAGTGGAGTACGCGGGCGGGGGATCATCCGCCTCGGGCCGGGTGCTCTATAACGACCCCCTCACACGTGACGATGAGAAAGCCGTGCTGACCCAGGTCCCGAGCGTCATCGCCTCCTCTCCCGTGCTCGAAACCCACGACCGCATCAGCTTCGGTGGAGGCGTGGTGAAAGACACACTGGTCCTGGGTGTAAGCCCGCAATACAAGGACGTACGCAATCTCATCGTGCTAACGGGGCGCTTTTTCGACGACGAAGACGAAAAGGGGCATATCAAGTGCGCGGTCGTGACCGTACCGTTTGCGGTCCAGATGTTCGGGAGCTCGGATGGGGCCATCGGGCAGAGCTTTCAGATCCTGGGCATCCCGGTCGCG
>DASXGD010000195.1:0-18330 GCA_036489245.1 Occallatibacter sp.
GGCCGCTTCTTCTCGACGGGGTGGTCAAGGAGTGGACCACCGGCGATGCCCACGACGTGACCGACCGCAGCTTTGTTGTGCGCCGTGTTCTGCGGCTCAACGACGCTCTTCCGGGCGACAAGCCCGCCGCGGCTGGCAATCAGGGACACTGGGTGTGGCAGCGCGGACCGTGGCTGCTGGTTGACCGCGTCACGGGTCACGTGGCCGCGCTGAAGCTGCCAGATTACGACCCCGGGGTAAGCGACGTGAGCTGGTTTCGCGACTATGGCGCTTACTGCGGCGTCACTGCATCGGGCAAGAGCCTGTATGCCGTTGTGGCGCAACTGGCGGCGCGCAAGCCAGTGCTGGCGAAGAAGGTGGACGCCTTCGATCCCGATCCGAAAACCCGGCCCGACCCGGTCTGCGGCGCGCCCGAGTGGCAGCGGGACCCGCTGCGGGTGACCTTTCATCCGACCGGCAAGGGCGATCTCAGCTTTGACATTGTTCCCGGGTCGGCGCTGCTGGTAGAGGATTCAGGGGACGACGCAGAGCCGCCCGAAGCCAGGACCACGGGGGCTAAAAACTAAGAAGAGGAATCCGTCGTTCCGATGGATGGCCCGTGTAGACAGTACTGCAGCGTGTGCCCGGACCGCTATGTGGTCAGGTCGGACATCGGAGACCTTGGGTGCATGCCACAAAGCGGGCCTTCCTGCCGTGCGGCGCCTCGCACCCTGTCCGTATCAAGAGACACTTCGCGACATACGGGTGGGGCAACCACTATCGAAAGAAAATGTAAGTATGGCGTTGGACGTCCTCATTCGACAGGCAAGGGTCACCACACTTTGTACTCCGTGTCGGGTCCCGCCATACCGGTGAAGGATTCGGGGGATGAAACCGAACCCGCGGCGATGTCGGAGGCCAACCTAATACTCGGGAATTCGCGAGCGGATTCAGCTTGAAGCTCCCGCGGGGGCGGAGCCCGAACTGGTCGCTGCCTGGGCGTCGGTCAAACTTTTTTGCGCCTGCTGAACCTTGTTCTGCTTCTGAATCAGATCGGCGTTTGCGGCATCCAAATCGCTCTGCGCCTTCTTGACCGCGTCCACCTTGCCAGGGTCATCCGACGGCGAGTTTCGGAGGTCATCTTGTGCCTGTTTTAGTTTGGCCCTAGCCTGATCGACTGCAATTTGAGCGTTGTGTGAATCCGCGAGGGCGTTGGTCAGAGATGACTGGAGTGCGGTGATCGTTTTGTTTCCGCCGGGCCCCTGAGCAGCCTTGACTGCAGACGTCGTGACGCTGCTGCCAAAGTAGAAACTCACCACGCTGACAAAGATAGTGGCCAAAGTGGTGAAGATCTGCTTTGCAAAATCGGCCGCGTCAGCATTTCGTTTCGGATAGTAAGTGACGTTATACAGTGGATGAGTCAAGTCATCTCGAGTCTGGCCATCACCCTGGATTTTTTGATAGAGCGGGGTACCAGCCTTGTCGCGTGCCGGTTCCGCGGCGACAGTGAAACTGCCTTTCAGATCGTTTACCTGCGCTTCCGTCAATCCCGCTAAAACCTTGCCACAGTTCTGGCATTGATCCTTGTCAATGCGGGTGTAAAGGAACGTTGCGAGACACACAAAAATAAGGACCAGGCTGAAGGCAAGCAATGCTCTTATGGATCCGTCGGGCAGTCCCAGCGCCATTCGGGGGTCGTCTAGTTTGAGGAACGAGAAGACAATGGCGAGTACGGCAAACAAGGTGACCGTCAGCCCAAGGCCGAACAATACAACCGAACTCATCTGCACGAATTCATCATCGGAGGCGAAAACCTTCGAGTTGAAGAAGAAGAAGGCGCTGACCACCAATAAGATCCCAGCTCCGATCGCAAACCAGTGCTTTGCTTTCATTGTTTGCCTCCGGGGAAAGTGCGAGGTTGTCCGTTGATGGCGAACAGGATGGACGACAAATATCTGAATGTCAAGCCAAAGATTCGTGCATCAGGTTTTGTTATTGGTCCAGATGCTCGATGTAACTGCGCCACAAACCGGCCAGGGCGGACCACTGCGCGTCGGTCGGAGCTTCCTGTGTTGCTTCGGTCTTGGAAACGAAGTAGAGCGCCGGAATGCCGATCGTCGGTTGGGCCTGCATGTAATCCCACCAGTCCTTCAGAGTGGTCGACGAGGCATTGTCGGTGTCCAGGACAGGCCATCCGCTGATGCGGGCGATGCGCGCCCGCAGGCGCATCATGTCGGGCACGTTGCGGGTGGCGTACCAGATGTCGTTCAGACGGGTCACATCGGATGACTCGCGGAACAGGGCATTCACCGTTTGGGTTTCCACCAGGGCGTCGGGTTTGGCCTTGTGGGTCTCATCGTACAGAATCCACTGGAAGCGGCGTACGAACTCGATGCCCGCCAGGGACCCGCTGATGGGCACGCCGGGAACGGTGGGCGCATCGACCCAGTCTTCCTTGAATCCGTCCACGCCGAGGTCCTGGACGAGGTGGCGGATCCGGCCGCGCAGATACGCTTCATACTCCGGCTTGCCCACGTCCGCCCCCACGCATTTTCCCTGGACGAGGATGCAAAGCGATGGCGGCAGGCCGTCGGCGTGGGCGAGCGGAACCCAGAGCAACACATGGCGTCCTTTGGCGTGCTGGGCCGCGATAAACCCTTGCATGTCTGGCCATTTCTGCGGGTCGGGTTCGAATGATCCATAGCCCTGCTGCCATTTGTCGTCGATCACCAGGGTTCCAAAGGGAAGGCCGCGTTGCTCGAGAATCGCAATCCACTTCTCGTAGTTGGCCTGGGTGGCGAGCTTGTTGGGTGCGCCCCCGGACGGGACCGATTCCACCGTCTGTTCGGCCCAACCACAGAAAACGGGCAGGTGGTGCCAGGCGGCGTCGTGGGCCGTGGCAGGAGTGGAGAAGCCGCTCTTGTCGAGCCAGGCGGTGTAGGCCGCGAGCGCGTCGAGCGGGTCGTAGGCGAAGGTGAAGGAGAGCACTGGGGAAGCGAAATCGCCATCGATCGCCTTGTATCCCAGGTAGTCGACGTAGAACGAAGCCCCGGCATAGCGCGAGCCGGTGTACTCGAGGGCGGGAAACAGGTAGTCGCCCGGTTGGGTGCCGATGCCGATGCCGGTCCAGGTCTTATCCAGGTGGAAGGCAAGAAAGAGCGGCGGCGGGGCAAAGATGCCGGTAATCCGCTCGGGGCGGAAGTCGGTGTCGGAGCCGCCCTTGCTGCTGTCGCCGAACCCTACCGTCTGCGGCATGGCGATGTTGAATTCAAACTGGTTGGCGTGATTGGGATTGGGGGAGAAATAGCGATCGGCGTAGATGGTGCTGTCCCAGGCGCGTCCGCCCGTGGTGCCGCTGTCCCATCGGTTTGATACTCCGTTGGAAAGAAAATAGCTGCGGCCCAGCTTGCCGTGGCCGGAGGCGAACTGCCGGAACTCGATGCGGTCGGGAAAGAAGCGCCACTCAAAGCGGCGGCCGGCCCAGAGGGTGCTTTTCGCGGCGGCGGTCAACTCCCAGGTTCCATCGTTGCCCTGGCGGAGGGAAGAGTGGACCCCGGAAAGCTGTTCCTGTTCGGAATCGGAGGCCAGGCCGGAGACCACCGGCACCTCGAAAACGGCTTCGCCGTCGCGCTCGATGGTAAGCCGGGGCGGCTCGCCGGCCTTGATTTCGACGGAATAGGCCGGCATGCGAATTGAGGTGGTGGGGTTCGAGGGCTGACCAAAAGCCAAAACTGCCAGGGCGCCGGAAAGGAGGGTCGCGGGCAGGCGCCAGCGAAGCAATGAGGACATGGCGAAATCCTGTTCTGATGGATGAACGCCAATCCTATGCCGGGCGTGGACCCTCTGTCCACCGGCCTATTCCCAGAATTCGGACTTGTCGCGGCGGCGGCGCGAATTGAAACCCGCATATTGGCGGCGCTGCCGGCCGATATCCCGGGCAAGGTTGAGAAACACCCAGACCATGAAGGCAATCGCCACAACGGCAGGAACCAGCAAAATCAGTCTCAAGTCAAGATAGATCGGCATGTCAGCCCCCGTCCGTTCGTGTCCCCGCCGGACCCGAGCCCAACGCTGGACCACGCGGGAAAGTACCGCGACCGGACATCTTCAGGAGAAACCGGACGACGTAAACAGGGAGCAGTCAGAATGTAAGGGTTTTATAAGACTGGTCGACACAGGAAAACTGACCGGCGAGTCAGAGCCATAGTTTTCTCAGATCCTTAATGTAGTTCACGAACGCTCATCAACACGCACGGCAATCATTCGGCAAGATCACCCCCAAGAACGCCGAGTGAGCCTGGCGGCGGAATCGTTCTCACCGCCCAGGCAGAAGTCAGGTGAACTCGGGCCCAGTCCGTCCAATCGCAAATTGTGGGTGCGGGCGACGAACCGGGCCGGTGCAACACATTGTCCAGGAAGAACAACTGGCGCAGGCGCCTTTTAGCTTTGCATGCCGCGATTGACAAGCACCTTTACTTCGACGCGGCGATTCTCCTTCTTGCCCTGTTGCGATTCGTTGGAGCCGGAAGGATTCGACTCACCCATCCCCTCCGGGGCAAGAACTCGATACAGCGGTACTTTGCATTCCTGCTGGAGGTAATTGACCACCGCGTCGGCGCGTTTGTCGCTTAGTTCCTGGTTGTACTCAGCATTGCCCGAAGAATCCGTGTAGCCCGCGACCTGAATCATGTAGCCCTTGAGATTCACGGCGTTGTCGGCCAGCTGCTTCAACTGCTGCTTTGAATCCTCGTCCAATTTCGCGCTGCTCACCGGAAAATAAACCGTAACCTCTCCCTTGACGTCGTAGTCCCCCAGCTGACCGAACTTCTTGCCCATCGCATCCTGGTCGGCCTGCATCCCCTGAAGTTGCTGTCCCGTTGGATGCAGACCTGCCTGAATCTGCCGGGCGGTCTTGAGATCATCGGCTTTGAACTTCACGGAGGTTGCGTTCAGCTCGGTGCCGTTATGGACCGTCTCTACTTCGACCGGGAGCCCCGGAATGAGATCGGTGAGCGCCAGGGTCTGCTTGCGCAAGCCTAACGAGCCCTTGACCGCCTTTACTTTTGTGTCGTCGCTCAGCACGACCGTCCAGCTGGCCATCTCGCCTTTGATGTTCATGTTGGCGCCATCCCGTGAGACGATCAGACCCTTCACCTTGGTTTTTTCCTGCGCTGTTCCGGCGGTAGAGACAAACAGCACGGCGAACGCGGCAAGGGCGCAGAGGGCAGACTTGAAGCCGATTTTCCTCATGAGATATTCTCCTCGTTTATCTGCTCCGGTTCTTCGAGGCTCAGTGCCTTGCAACCGGGATTTCCGTGATTCTAGGGCGTGGAACAGGCTACGCCAACTAGCAGAAGATGCAGTGCCGCCGTGTACGCAACACAGTCGACACTCGACTCGCTCCGTCATCCTTCTGGGGGTGCTCTGCCTCCGGCGCCGGGGCGGCCTCGGCTCAACAGCACGATCCCGGATGAGGCGATTTGGGGTCTGAATCGTCTCGTTGTTACCGGATAAACCCCCGCGCCAGCTTCGGGGCGCCTGTCACTCCCACATTTGTGGGGTGGAAGAAGGGCCCTCGAACCGGTCTGGCACCTTGACACGCAAGCGGCTCCGCGTATCTTATTTTGAAAGGCCTTCTTCTGGGATTCGTCCGGTTTTGAATGCACTGAAAGCCGCAGTCTGCCGGATGCGGATTTCCCTGGGGAAAGTCGTGTCGAACAGGAAACAGATGGCAGTGGGGCCGCCAGCGTGGGAGCGCGCGGGAGGTAAGTTCCATCCAATGCGCGCGGCAGCCGGCCTTCCTTCCAGAATCTGAGGCGGAGTCTGCGTCCCCCAGCGGATGAGGACCATTCCCGGAGACAAATTTATCGGGCGTCCGGCAGGAGCCGGGTGTGCCTATGCCTGAACCGCCCGAGCTTCATGCAGGGACAGGCAGCAAAGGACGAGTGTGACATTGAGTTTGGCAATTTTAGCGGCTCCGGGCGGGGGCGGAAGCAGCATAACGATGCTTCTGCCGCTGTTGTTGATCCCGGTTCTGTACCTGGTGATGATTCGCCCTCAGCAGAAGCGGCAAAAGCAGTGGCAGGAAATGCTGAGCAGCATCAAGTCCGGGGACAAGGTGACCACCTCCGGGGGCGTTCGCGGCACCATCATTTCGATCAAGGACGATGTGATCATCATCAAAGTCGCCCCCGACGGGATCAAGATGGAGATTGCCAAGAACGCCATCGCCTCCGTAACCACCCAGGAAGGCTCGACGGCTTCCTGACGCGTTTCGCGCTTTTACCTTTTTTGGAACCGAGAACTGGAACATGAAGAAAAATCTCAATAGCAAAATTGCGCTTATCATCGCGGTGCTTCTCATTTGCGTGTATGGCATTATCGGAATCCCTTCGGGATTTTCGGGCCAGGCCCTCAAAGATTCCTTGACCCGGCGCATTCATCTTGGACTCGATCTGCGCGGCGGGGCCCACCTGATTCTTGAGGTTGTGGTCTCCGAGGCGGTCAACGCGGAGACCGACAACATGGTGGGACTGGTCCAGCAGGAGCTGCGCAAGGCGCACGTGACCTTTACCCGGGTCTACAAGCCCGATCCCGCCAAGCCGCAGGTGATTCGCATTGAGGGCGTGCCGCCTGCCAGCGTCTCAACCGTACGCAGCACTCTGGATGCGAAGTATTCCAACGAATACGACATCTCGGGCGGTTCGGACAATACGTTCACTCTGGCCATGAAGCCCAACGTGCAGTCGGCGCTCGAGAAGAAGACCGTTGAGCAGGCGATCGAGACCATCCGCGACCGCGTGGACTCGCTGGGTGTGAGCGAGCCGGTCATCCAGGAATATGGCCTGGGGGCCAACCAGATCCTGGTGGAGCTGCCCGGCATCGACGACCTGGACCGGGTGAAGAGCATTATCCAGTCCACCGCGCGGCTGTCGATCCACGCCGTGGTCGGGGGGCCATTTCCGGATGAGCAGGCGGCGCTGGCCAGCGTGAGCGGCAATCTGCCCGCCGACCAGATGCTGGCCCACGGCTCCGGCGCCATGGCCACGGGCTCCGATTCGGATAGCGTCTACATCCTGCAGCGCACCTCGCAGGTGGCGGGTAACGACTTCCGTTCCGCTGACCCCAGTACCAACCAGAACACCGGGCAGCGGATCGTGATTTTCACGTTGACCAACGAAGCCGGCGACCGGTTCTATGACTACACCAGCGCCAATGTCGGCCGCAGCATGGCGGTCGTGCTGGGCGGGCGCGTTCGCGAGGTGGCGAGCATCAAGAGCGCGATCCGGGACCGCGGCGAAATCGAAGGCACGTTTACCGAGGATGAAGTCACGACCCTTTCCAAGCTGCTGCGCACCGGCGCCCTGCCGGCCTCGCTGAACTACCTTGAAGACCGGACCGTAGGCGCGTCGCTGGGCGCCGATTCGATCAAAGAGGGAGTCACTGCGGCGATTGTAGGCGTGACGGTGGTGATGATCTTCATGCTCGTCTACTACCGCGGGTCGGGCATCAACGCCGACCTGGCCCTGCTGCTGAACCTGATCATTCTGCTGGGCTTCATGGGCTACTCAACGGCGACACTGACGTTGCCTGGCATCGCGGGCGTGATCCTCACGATTGGTATGGGCGTGGACTCGAATGTGCTGATCTTCGAGCGCATCCGCGAAGAGGTACGCGCGGGCAAGGCCCCCTCGGCCGCCGTCGACCAGGGCTTCGCGCATGCCTGGGTTACGATCGTCGACACCCACGTTACGACTATCGTTTCGGCGGCCATTCTGTTTATCTTTGGCAGCGGGCCGGTGAAGGGCTTCGCGACGACGTTGACATTTGGTCTTCTGGCCAACCTCTTTACCGCGGTGTTCGTCTCGCGCGTGATCTTCGACGCGCACTTGAACAAGATGAAGCCCGGCGAAATGGTTTCGATCTAGAAGCAGGGAACAGGGATCAGAAAACAGGGAACAGGAAAGACACTTACCAGGATTTTAAGAAGAGCGGCAGGCAGGATCAGGCGCGGGGACAAGGCGAGGTAAGGCGGCGCAAGCTATTCCCTGTTCCCTGTTCCCTAATCCCTGTTCTTACAGGAAGGCAGACACAAGTGGAATTCTTTCGGGGAGTAAACATCGACTGGCTGGGAAAGAAGTGGTATTTTCTGGCCTTTTCCCTCATTTTCAGCGTGGCCGGCGTCATTTCGATGGCCTGGCATTGGAAAACGATCGGCAGCCCGGTGCCCCTGGGCGTCGACTTCCGCGGCGGCACCGAGGTGCAGGTCCAGTTCAAGCAACGGCCGGACATCGGCGCTATTCGCAAGGCTGTCGATGCCGCCGGGTTCAAGGATGCCAAGATCCAGAACTATGGGGGCAGCGCGGCGCGCAACGAAGTGCTGATCAGCCTTCCCGAAGAGCATAACGAGACCTCGCTCGATACCGGCCGGCAGCAGATCGTCAATGCCCTGCATACGTATTACGCCAGCAATCCGTTCGACGACTCCGGGGTCAAGGTCGACGTGGTCGGTCCCACAGTGGGCCGCCAGTTGGAAAAGCAGGCCGGCCTGGCCACCCTGTACTCGCTGCTGGGCATGCTGGTTTACCTCTGGTTCCGCTTTCAGCTGATCTATGGCGTCGCCGCCGTAGTGGCCTGTTTCCACGACACGCTGATTACGATCGGCTTCTTTTCGCTTACGGGGCAGGAAATCAGCCTGACGGTGATCGCTGCGATTCTGACCCTGGTCGGCTACTCCATGAACGACACCATCGTGGTCTTCGACCGCATTCGCGAGAACCTCCGCCTGAGCCGGCGCGAGTCGCTGCCCGATGTTGTCAATCGCAGCATCAATCAGACTCTGAGCCGGACGGTACTGACTTCGGGCCTGACTTTCCTCACCGTTCTGTCGCTGTATATTTTCGGCGGGCAGGTATTGCGTGGTTTTTCGTTTGCGCTAGTGGTGGGCATTCTGATAGGAACTTATTCGTCCATTGCTATTGCGGCGCCGATGCTGGTGGCGTGGCAGCAGTGGCGCACGAGCAAGGGCAACACGGTCGTTCTTCCGGCAGCGAAGCGCGCACGCATATAGGGCGCGAATTCTCGCAATTTAAGCGGTAAAGAAAACCAGATCCGGTTTTAGAAGCATCCTTTGCATGTCTGGGCGTGTTCTGGTATAGGATTGAGCACGTTGTTTGGCGCAGTTTTGATGCTCTGGGAACATTCGACGTTTCCGCGGTGTCTAAAAGAAAGTAACCAACACCCGATTCGAGGCTGGCCATGTTTGAAGATTCCACATTTGAGTCCGCGGGCAGGATAGGCAAGGCGAGCAAGAGCAAGTATTGGATGATGGTGACTTTCATCATCAACGGATCCATACTGCTGCTGCTCATCCTCATTCCGTTGATCTACCCAGAAGCCTTACCCAGGGCCGCCATGCAGACGCTGCTGGTCGCGCCTCCGCCTCCACCGCCGCCACCGCCTCCTCCTCCCCCGCCTGAGGTAATCAAGGTCGTTCACGTGCAGTCGGAAATGATGAACAACCAGCTCACCGCTCCGACCCGGATTCCGCACGACATCAAGATGGTGGCCGAGAAGGAAGCGCCGCCGTCAAGTTTTGGCGTGGCCGGCATGGAAGGCCTGGGAGGCAGCAATAGCGGAGTTCTGGGAAGCGTGTTCGGCAGCGGTAACGGGCCGAAGGTCAAGGCCGAGGCTCCCAAGAAGGTAAATATTTCAGCCGGCGTCGCGGTGGGCATGCTTCTGCAGAAAACGCAGCCCGTTTACCCGCCAATCGCGAAGGCGGCGCGGGTTTCCGGGACCGTGGTGCTGCAGGCGACCATCTCCAAGACCGGATCGATCGAAAATCTGCGCGTGATCAGCGGTCCTGCGATGTTGCAGCAGGCCGCGCTGGATGCCGTCAAGACGTGGCGTTACAAACCCTACCTGCTCAACAACGAGCCGGTCGAGGTTGAAACGACTGTAAATGTGATCTTCAGCCTGGGTGGATGAGAAATTTATTTGGCCCTTTTCCGCGAGGAAAAGGGCTTGGTTTTTATTGACCTGAATGCGAATCCGGAAAGAGCCGCATTCTTAGCGCAAGACCGGGATCGAGTCTCTCGAAAACAGCCCACATCTGGCCGCCGCCGTGCAGGACGGTCTTGAAACAAGCTGAGACAGAACTGGTTTCCTGATTTTGCCGGGACCTTGCCCGCCACGGCGGGCACTCACACCACAAGAAAACTCCGCAGGAGGAACGATTCAGTGATTCTCGCTCAGCTCGCACATTTCGCTTCGCACACGGTCAACAGCCTGGCGCTATTCCAGGAAGAGACGGTCAGTTTCAGCCCAATGGGGCTGTGGAACCACATGGGATGGCTGGCCCGCTGCGTGGCTATCCTTCTCTTTATCGAATCGATCTGGTCACTGGCCGTCATGATCGATCGTTACCTGTACTTTTCCGCCGCCCGCAAGCAGTCGCGCGAGTTTGCCCCCAAGGTTGCCGGCGCCTTGAAGGACAGCAAGCTGGAAGAGGCAATCAAGATCGCCGACCGCAACAAAAAGTCGCACCTGGCTGAAGTGGTGACGGCGGGCCTGCAGGAGTTTCGTGTCTCCGGTGGCATGGCTACGGACGAAACCATCGAGAGCTCGCAACGCGCCCTGGAGCGTGCGGAAGCGATCGTGCACGCCAAGCTGAAGAGAGGCCTCAGCGTTCTGGCCACCATCGGAGCAACCGCTCCCTTCGTTGGCCTGTTCGGCACCGTCGTCGGCATTCTGAACGCCTTCCAACAGATCGCCACCCAGAAGACTTCGGGCATCGGCGCCGTCGCCGGCGGTATTTCCGAAGCCTTGGTGACCACCGCATTCGGGCTGCTCGTCGCCATCCCCGCCGTGATGGCATTCAACTATTTCACGGGGCGCGTTGAAGCGTTCGATGTCGAAATGGACAACTCATCGAGCGAATTGATCGACTACTTCATCAAGCAGAGCCACAAGCAGCGGTAAGCGAATGCGATTCAGCCGGAGCGAGATTTGCGCAGGCGGGAGTGAGTTCTCTCGCCTGCCGAATTTGTTCCTCGCTGGCAGGTCAACAATAAATACCGGATGCCTTCCGGGATACAAATTCTCTAGGCATGGAGCTCCACAATGGGAGTTGCAGTTCGAAACGAAGGCAGTAAGGTCAACGCCAACATCAATGTGACACCGATGGTGGACGTGATGCTGGTGCTGCTGATCATTTTCATGGTGATTACGCCCATGCTCCAGAACAAAGTGTCGATCGACATGGCCAAGGTGGATAATCCGACCTCCATGCCGGACGCCGACAAGGAAGACGCCATCGTCGTCGCCATCACCCGGGACGGAGGAGTCTACCTGGGGCAGGACAAGATTGCCACCAGTGAGCTTGGCCCCAAGGTGCGCGACAAGCTCGCTGACAAACCCGGCAAGACGATCTTTGTTCGGGCCGATGCGCGTGCACAGTTTCGGGCCGTGGAAGACGCCATCGACGCCGTGCGTACTGCCGGGGTCGATGAAGTGGGCTTGCTGACCCAGAAGCGCGAAGCGCCTGGCGCGGCGGGCGGCCAGTAATTCCGGTTGTCCCCTCTAACGAATTCGATGAATTGAGGAGTTTGAAGACATGGCATTCTCAACGGGGGGCGGGGGTGGCTACTCGTCCGACATCAACATGACGCCGATGATCGACATCCTTCTAGTATTGCTGATCATCTTCATGGTCATTGTGCCGGTAACGCCCAAGGGCCTGGATGCCCTGGTGCCTCAACCGCCCAAGGACCCGCAGAAGCAGCCGCCGCAGAATGACCGCACCATTGTGGTCCAGGTGATCAACAACGCGGGCCATGCACCGACCTACAAGATCAACGAGACCGAGGTCAACAAGTCCGAGCTGCTGGGGAAACTGACCGACATTTACGCCAACCGTGCCGAGCGCATCATGTTCGTCAGGGGCGACGACGATGTGAACTTTGCCTATGTGGCTGAGGTAATCGATATCGCCAAGTCGGCGAACGTCGATCACATCGGGCTGATGACTCCCAAGATCATGGCCGGGCAATAAGGGCGAATTTCGCTGCGGGGCGTTTTCACGACGCTGCGTCGAATGAATGCCCGCCGGGGAAAGCTGAAGCGATTCTGTTGATGTGACCGGCTTGCTCTCCGCTTGAAGTTGCCGTCTTCTCCCGCGCGGAGGGATGGGTTAGGAAATAGCATACGCAACCGGGAATAACTTTCGAGCAGCACCGTTCGCCTCGCAGGATTTTCCCCGGATGCGGTAAGTTTGGGGATTAAAGCAAAACCCGGGATAGGTTCCTTGGTTTTGCTCTGACTGGAGTACAATTCTTTTTCGCCTTCGATTTCGGTTACTCCCGCCCGAATCAAGGAGTGAAGATTCGAGGCGTGCGGACGACAGCGCGACCTCAAGGAGAAGAATACGAACATGAATGGACCCGCACGTATTACGGCTCTCGCGATTGGCTTGACCGGCATGGTGCTTTCCTTGAGCGGGTGTAACCGCCTTGCCGCCCGCGACCAGTTGAACAAGGGAGTGGATGCCTACAAGAGCGCCCGCTACGAAGAGGCGATCGGGCACTTCCAGAAAGCGACTGAGCTTGATCCCAGCCTCCCGATGGCCAAGAGCTATCTGGCCACCGCCCTGGCGCAGAACGTGGTGCCCGGTCTCGACACGCCCGACAACCTGAAGACCGCGCAGCAGGCCATCAGCATGTTCCAGGAGGTGCTGGCCAAGGATCCCAGCGATGTGAACAGCCTGAAGCAGATTGCGGGTATTTATTTCAGCATCAAGAAATTCCAGGATGCCAAGGAATGGCAGAAGAAGGTCCTTGCGGTCGATCCCAAGGATCCCGAGGCCGCCTATACGATTGGCGTCATCAACTGGACCCTGGCCCACGAGAACGCGCTGAAAGCGCTGGTGCCGGCGGGCGTGAACGACGACGGTGAAGGCAATGTCAAGGCCCCCAAGAAGGTGATGGAACAGATTCAGATGGAAAACGGGGCACTGGTTGAGGAAGGCCTGCAGTATCTCAATCAGGCGGTGCAGAATCGGCCCAACTATGACGACGCTATGGCCTATCTGAACCTGATTTACCGCCGCAAGGCCGACGTGGACTACGGTAACGCCGAAGAGGTCGCGAAAGACGTCGCATCCGCCAAGGAGTGGAGCGCCAAGGCCATGGGAACCCGCAAGGAGAACGAAGCCAAGAAGGAAAAGGGCCCCGGCGGCATCACCATGGATTCGAGCGGCAACCTGAAGTAGTTTCGCAGCTATTTACTCGAACGAAGAACGGCCTCCGCTTGCGGAGGCCGTTCTTGCATGCGGTGTCGGATCCCACCCGGGGCGATGCGTCAAATGAATCCCGGGTTGGGATACCGCAGGCGGAGGATAGGTTGTGGGTTCCTGCGGGAAATATGAAAGGTTAAAAGAATCGCTCGGCCGGACACTGGGAAGTCCTGAAGGGCCGACCGGGAGAAAGCTGCGGACCCTTGACTCCTGGTTAACTCGCCGCTCAGAGTGGCAGCTTACACAGCAGATGCAGGTCCTTCGCTGCGATCGGGATGACCAGTGCGTTCAATGTTTCCCAGGACTGAGATTTCAGAACAGCATCTTATTGCGCACCCCTCTTCAGGATCTGCTCCGCAAAGTAGTTCCGCAGATTGGCCTGGTCGTGCAGCATTTCAAAATAGGCATTTTGCAGAAGCTGGGCCTTGCGATCGCGCAGGCTCTGGCGGATCGACTGCTGTACCCGCGGGTCGTTGAGATCGCGCTGTCCGGCGGCTTCGCGGCTGAGGAGCTTGTAAATCGCGAAACCGACGATTTTGTGCTGAACGTCGTACAGGGGAAGACTCTCAGTAATCTGCCCCGGTTTGAGCCGGGTGATCGCATTGTAGACATCGGGATCGGCGCGCAATTGGGTTTCGGTCCAGAATCCCATGTCACCGCCGTTGGGAGCTGAATTGCCGTTTTCGGAGAACTGGGAGGCAAGCGCTCCGAAGTCGTCGCCGCCTTCCAGGCGGTCATGCAGGGTCTGAATCTCTCTGTGGGCCTCGGCCTCGTTGGGGGTCTTGCGGGGCTGCAGATTGCCCTGCTGCGGAGGCGTACCGGTCACGACGATCTGCGCGAGGTGGTAGCGCGGCTCAATGAAGTTGAACTCCGACTTGTTGGTCTTGTAATAGTCGGTGATTTCTGCGTCGGTGATGTTGATCTTGGACTCGATCTCTTTGTTGACCAGCTTGGTCCGGGTCAGCTGCCGGCGCAGGTCACGCTTGACGTCATCGAGGGTGAGGTTGCGCTCCTTGAGCCTCTTGTCGAACTCTTCCTGGGTAGAGAGCGCCTTCATTTCAGTCAGCTTGCTGTTGACGTCCTCGTCGGTGGCCGCGAGGTTCAGTTTGGCCGCCCTTTGCTGCAGGATTTCGTCCTCGATCATCTGGTGCAGAATGTTCAGGCGAACGATATCGGCCTGTTCGGGCGCGGGTTCCTGGGGAGTATCTCCAAGGCTGCTTTTGTAATACTTCTCCAACTCCGTCCGCATGATGTCTTTGCCGTTGACGGTAGCCATCACGTCGGGTGAAGGAGGACGCTGGCAGCCAGTGGGCGCCATCAGCAGGATTCCACTCCCCAAAAGGAAAACGGCAAAGCCCCGGCACGTACGGGAAAACCCTTCGACTTGCAAACCTGTTCTCTCCTCGGGAACCCAAGGATTCCCGGCACTCCAGAATAAATCCCCGGCGTGCGGCGGCGATAGGATGTGGGACGCAGAACCGCTCGCAAAGGCGAAGGTTTCGCCCCAAATGCTAGTTGCCCGACCCGGTGGGCGTTTGAGAAGCCGCAGGAGCACCTGGCTGCGCAGGGGGCGGCTGAATACCGGCGGCACGCAGGGCGCGATCGATGACCACCCAAAGCTGTGCTTCGGGCAGGGCCCCGGGGATCCTTTCTCCGTCGATAAACATGGCGGGCGTGCCTTCCAGGCCCAGGGTTTGAGCCTCCTCAGCGGACGCGCGCACCTGCTTCTCATCCTGTTTGGCCAGGCAGGCGTCCAGCTTTCCCGAGTCGAGCTTGCCCAGAACGGCCTCCTGCCGCGCAATGCGATCGAGAGTCTCGAAACTCTTTTTGATGTCGCGGTTCTCGCCGTTGACTTCATCGCCGTGGGAATGCAGGTAATCCACGTAGGTCCAGTAGACACTCCCGCTCTGTGCGGCCAGGCAGTTGGCGTCTACCGCCGCATGAACCGCCCACGGATGAATCTCCTCGAGAGGGAAGTCCTTGTAAATGAACTTGATCAGGCCCTTGTAGTGTTCAACCGTGGAGGGAAAGAAGGTCTGGTGCATGCGGGCGCAGTAGCCGCACTCCAGGTCGTCGAAGTTGATGATCGTCACCTTGGCCTCGGGATTGCCGCGCACCGGGCGATCTTTGACATCGATGTTGAAGGAGGGATCCTTTTGCAGGTCGAACGTCTCCAGGCGGCCCAGCTTGGTGTTGTCGGTGGAGATCAGGAAATCGACATTGGTGGTCTTGGCGCCGTGCGAGAAAATGACGGACAGGTTGTCGTACCCCGGAATCTGGCTCGGCTTGCGCGGGCCGAGAAGAACGGCGTAATCCGGCGGCACGCTGAACTTGGAGCGGACCAGCACTTCGATGCGCCGGGTGAGCGCCGGGTCTGAAGGCGTCTGCGGGGTCGTTTGGGCTCGGCAGCCGGCAGCCAGGGCCACGATCAGCAGGCCGGCCAGTAAATGAAAACGTGACAATTCAAGATCCTCTCCTGCAAGGATACTCCAGCGGAGCCTTTGCGAACTTGACGTAATGAGTTGACGGGAAGCGGGGAGAAAGGTACCGGGAGAGGACGAGTCGGGGGCCATTTTCGGCGTTCTCCCGTCGCTGCGAATCTCCCTTGAGGGGAAACGCGGGAAAGACATCGGGCAACCGGCTCGAGCGTGCCCGAATCCCGGCCTTGCTCCACGGTTTCAAAATGGACTCGAGCGCGCTGGAACTCGCGTCACGGACATCAGGAGAAGCCCGAAGGCCTGTGAGGACGGCGGATCTGGAGAATCAGCATCACGTTGACCGCAACCGACTCAGTGAACGGGGCGATAGGATCTTCGGCGACCTTCACCCTCACCGTGGATTGACGGTATTGCGCAAGGGTGAGCGCGCAATCGTATACTCCCCTCACGAGAGCTCGCGCGACGCGAGTTTCCCTGGGGATGAACAAGCGTCTTTGCAGCTGCGTTGCCTTGTTTTTTGCCGTGCCGAACCTGTCAGGCGCGCTGCCAAACGTATCGCAGGCGCCTGCCGGCTCCCCAATCGTGGAGAGGGATCGGGCAGAAGGCCTGATCAAGCTCGACGTGGTGGTTACGGACGCTGGTGGGAAGCCGGTCGCAGGTCTGGAACGCGGGGATTTCAACCTGCTGGAAGAGGGGCAGCCCCAGAAAATCCTGTCGTTTCAGGAATTCACCGGGCAGGGGGCGGGTTTAGAGCCTCCCGTCAAGATCATTCTCCTGGTTGACACGATCCAATTGCCCCCAAACCTTGCGTCGGAGGAGCGCAATTCAGTTGAGAGTTACCTGCGAACGAATGGGGGACATCTACCTCGTCCGGTATCGGTGTTTATGCTGGCGGATTCCGGGTTGTGGACCGTTTCGCATCCTTCCGGGGATGGACAAGCGTTAGCGCGGGAGGTCGAGCGCAACGAATTCATGCGAGTTCGCGCCAACGCCGGTTGGCAAAGAGGGTCGGCGCCCGCCCTGGCTGAACTGAGGGATCCTCCGTCCGAATCGGCTTTGAAAGCACTTGCACAGATCGCGGCCGATGAGAGAACCAGGCCGGGCAGAAAGCTGTTGTTGTGGATTGGACCTGGCTGGGGCATTGGGACCGGAGCCTACGCTGATGCAAAATCGGGATCGCCGCCGGTCTTCAGCACGGTCTGCTGGTTCTCGGCGCTGCTTCGCGAAGCGCACCTGGCTCTGTACAGCTTTGCGGTGGGAGAGTCCGCCAATTCCCAGGGGCCGATCAAGAACGCGCATGGCGAGCTGTACAAGGATTACCTCGACGGGGTGCGATTGCCGCGCAAGGCGAGCTTCATGAACTTGTACAGGAAGGTGCTCGCGGTCCAGAGCGGCGGCCGGGTTATGGACGATAGCCTGGATGTGGGGAGGCTGATCGAGCAGTGCGTTCAGGAAGCAGGTTATTTTTACCGGATTTCGTTCGACCCGTTTCGCGCGGATCACCCCGACGAGTATCACGGCCTGAAGGTCGATGTGAACCGGCCGGGACTCAATGCGCGCACCACCACCGGCTACTATGATCAGCCGTATTACTCAACCGACCAGATTCCCGCGTTGAAGCGCATCTCGATCGAGCAACTCAAAAAGATATTGGAGTTGGATGAGTCAGACGCAGACAAGGCGAAGCAACTGACAGGGCTCGAACTGACCGAACGGTTGAGCGAGCGCAGGCTTTCCTCGCTGAATAACATCGCGCACGGGAAACGGACCCGGCAGGAGGTGCGCCTTTTGGCCGATGCATCGACATTTCTGGATCCGCCGGCCGACGAGATTCTTGCCGAACCGGCGCCGGACCAGGACGCGCAGAAGAAGATGCTGTCCAAGTCGTCGGAGTACCTGGAAAACACGATTCGCAAGCTGCCGGATCTCTTTGCGAAACAGACCACGGTGCGCTTCCAGGAAACACCGATGTACCTGGAAGGCGATACCAGCGTCAACTATCAGCCGCTGCATGTCACTGACAGCTGGACAACCACCGTTCGCTACAGCAACGGCTTTGAGATGGCCGAGGCCAAGCCTCCCAGGCACAAACCCAATGACCCGGAACTCATCACCTACGGAATTTTTGGCCCGGTCCTCAAGGAAGTGCATGGCGCTATCGACAAGGATAGCGGGTTGACGTGGAACCGCTGGGAACAGGGATCACGCGGACGCATGGCTGTTTTCCGCTACACCGTTTCCACGGACACTTCGCACTACGAGGTAAGGCTTTGCTGTCTGCCCGACGGGGATGGCAGCCAGGCTTTTCAGCGCTACACGGGGTACCACGTCGACGTTGCTATCGATCCCGGAAGCGGAGTTATCCAGCGCCTCCAGTTTCGGGACGATCTCAAATCCACGACGCCCCAGACCCGGTCGGACATCGCCATCGAATACGGTCCGGTCGAGATCGGAGGCAAGACTTACTTCTGCCCCATGCGAAGCGTATCCATCGTGCGGGGGCGGTCCGTGCGGGTCGTCCGGGAATGGGACCAGGCTTTCAGGGCATGGGGACCGTACGGAACCATGCTGAACGACGTCAGCTTCGATGGTTACCACATGTTTCGGTCGGAGTCGCACATG
>DASXGD010000198.1:0-2277 GCA_036489245.1 Occallatibacter sp.
CGCGTCCTTGAGGTCCATCACGCCGATGGTGCGGATCACCGGCGGACCGGTGGTCGACTCTGCCCCCATGAGAGCATGGACATACATCATGTTGGTGCCTCCCGGGAAAGAGGAGCACCGCGCTGCGTCTTATGGCCGCGACCCGAGCCCATATTAACGCAGGAAAGCCGGGACTCCTCGGATGACTCCCGAACTGGCGTGAATATTCGCGCTTTTCCGGCCTCGTAGCAAGACTGACGCGAGGTGTGGATGGCTACCAGCAACTCGGGCAGCCCGAACGCTGGTCGAGGGGCTGATCTGGCTATTTTCACTGGCATCTGGACGCATTCCTCCTGTCGATTGCACTTGAACGCGTGACAATCAAACGCTTCATGCTGGCGCGGGCGGCGGCTGCGGCCGTAGCTCCGCGAGCCGGCGGGGCAGGATCCCGAACTGCTACTCACGCCTGGAACGGTCGCAGTACCGCTCCGTTCGCAGCCGAATGCCAGTCCTTTCTGGATAATGGGTAGTGTCCTAATTTGGCAAATTAGGACTACCGGATAATGTTGTTGCTGGTTTTGGGCAGACTGGATAATGGGATGATCCGCATTTGGCAGCCCAATACGGGAGCAGCTTATACCGCTTCCATAGCTGATTGAATCGAGGGTTTTTATGCTGGTTTCGTATTCGACTGAAGGGAATTGTCTTCGATGAGCATGGTGTGATTCGCTCTGACCATCTGATTCGGAGGGGGAACAGATGATCAAATGCGGCAAGGCCCAAATCCGGCAGTTGAAGACGGCGTTGCGCTGGAAAATTCCCGCCGTGCAGCGTCAGCGCATCCAGATGGTATTGCTGCGCGAGAGCGGGATGGCGCAGCCTGCGATTGCAGCGGCCATGGGTGTCTCGCTGAGCACGGTGAACCGGGCGCACATGGCCTATGACCACGGCGGGATCAAGGCGCTCAAGCCCAAGCCGAGCGGCGGACGCCAGCGCGAGAACATGGCGGTGACCGAGGAGAAGGCCTTGCTGGCGCGCTTCGCCAAGGCCGCCGGGGCCGGAGAGATGTTGAATATCCACGATCTCAAGGCGGCCTATGAGCAGGCCATCGGGCACCGGACTAGCAACAGCACGATCTATAACCTTCTGGCCCGGCATGGCTGGCGCAAACTGATGCCGCGTCCGTTTCATCCCCTACGCAACATCGCGGCTCAGAATGCGTTTAAAAAAACGGCTTTCCAAGTGCTGTGAGGAAAGCCAGGCGAGCTGCCGCCCAGCGCGGTCGTCGCCTGCGGATCATGTTCACCGATGAAGCGCGCTTCGGCCGAATGAACCGGCCACGGCCCTGCTGGGCCCCGGCCGGCATCCGACCCGAAGTGGCCTCCCAGCTCATTCGCGAATACATCTATTTGTACGGTGCAGTCTCGCCGAAGGACGGGATGTGCGTCCACCTGATCATGCCGACGTCGAATACGGCGTGCTTCCAGACATTCCTCAACGTCCTGTCGCGAAGGTTTGCCAGGCAGGACATCCTGTTGGTTCTCGATGGCGCTCCCAACCATCGTTGCGGAGACCTCGCGGTTCCCGACAACATCTCGCTGCTCTTCCTGCCACCTTACTCGCCAGAGCTCAATCCAAAGGAAAACCTCTGGGATGAAATCCGCGAGAAACTCTTCAAGAACTATGCCCTCAAGTCCATCGATGCCGTGCGCAGAAAGCTCGAGCAGGCGATCCTCTATATCGAGCGCAATCCCGAAACCGTTAAATCCATCACCTCATTCCCCTACATCGTCAGGTCACTCTGATGTGGAAGTGGTATGAGCAGTCCTTCTTCCCTTGCAGAGACTGGAAGCCGACCTATTCACCCCCGCAAAATCGCGGGTATTGGGCGAACGCCAGGAAATCTCGTTTAGCGCTGGAGTGCGTGGTGGGCCCGGGAGGATTCGAACCTCCAACCAGACCGTTATGAGCGGTCGGCTCTAACCATTGAGCTACGGGCCCGATGCGTTCGGACGCAGGCAGCCCCACTCGCACCCCATACAATGCCACGCCGCGAGCGGCAATCGCGCCCGGCTCGCACGGCTGATGCACAGGAAAATGGGTCGGCGGAGTCTCCGCGCAAGCCGGCCTTTGAGCGGATCGAGCTACATCTTGAAAAGCCGCTTGGCGTTGCCGCTCAAGATCTTGGTCTTGTCCTCATCGCACAGCGGCACGCTCTCCATCCATTGCACCGCCGGCTTGTTGGCGACGAAAGGCCAATCGACCGCGAACAGGATACGGTCGATGCCCATCTCCATG
>DASXGD010000197.1:0-5896 GCA_036489245.1 Occallatibacter sp.
GCGCAGACGGTTGTCCCACAGATCACCTATGTAGTGGCGGTAGCCGGCCCGTGCAACGAGACCATCAACATCAATAACGCCACGAACCTCAACGTCGGGGCGTTGTTCGGGACGACGATCACCATCAATGGCAGCGTCAACGTAACAGGGTCAAACTCGGTCTTCCTCTATGGGCTGAACGTCACAAATCCGGCGGGGAACGCCTTCACCATCACAAGCAGCCATAACGTGACGCTCTGGACCTGTACAGGGAATGGAAATCAGGGTGTCGGATTGTCTGTCGGAACACTATCGGACGTGACCGTGGATGGACCGGGATCCTTTGACAACAATGCCGGCGGAGGGATCGGCGCGGGAAACAACAGTGTCGTGTACATCGCCACTTGGGGCGGCGCGGTGGATGTAAGCAGGAACCAGGGGTCGGGTGTGGGTGTTGGCGACGGTGCTTTGTTCCTCACCTACGGGAACACGACGATCAACGACAATGTCAGTCCTCCGGGCGCGGCTGCGCCAAGCGGGGTTGGGGTCATTCAGGCAAGCGCATCCAAGGTACAAATCGCGAATTGTTTCGGACCCAACCAGATATCGGGTAACCAGGGGGGAGGCATCGACGCCCGGGAGACCTCTGAGCTTGCGCTTTGGCCCTGCTCGGCGGTGGGTGGCAACTTCATCACTGGAAATGGTCCGGTGGGTATCCGTGCCGGGGGCGGAACCCAGGTTGCGCTTTACGACAATGTACAAATCTCCGGACATTCCCGGGCAGGCATCGAGTTATACGGACGCAGCCAACTCAATGTGTTTGGTCCGAACCTGATCTCACAGAACGGCAGCGCGGGCGATCCCAGGAGCGCGGGCATCGTGGTGGACGGGAATTCCGAAGCTTACCTGCGAGGCGGGACGATCTCGGGGAATCAGGGACCGGGGATTCTGGCCCTGGTCAACTCCAGCGCCGATTTCACCGGCGCTACATTTACCGGCAACAGCGGCGGCGTGATCACCTGCGATTCCAGCGCGGTTATGGTAAGCGACCTGCCGCAGCCTATGAGCACCCCGGGGAAAGGCGTCGCCTGCCGCACTCCGCATAACCTGGGCAATGACCATGGGAATGTTGTTCGTCCCACAATTCCTGACTTCACCGCGCAGAAACTTAAAGCGGCTCAATACAAGGCAATGGCTAGGCGGAAGCATTAGGAAGACAGGATCTATGGTTTCCCAGGTCGGTATACGAGACCTGGGAAACCCCGCGTTCTTGGCTACCATCCCCTCGCCAATTCGCCGGCGAAAGAATACGGGATGAAGCATCTGACGTGCGCCGGACTAGTCGGCGATGAGGCTACAACGCGGTTTCGCCGCGCTCGTCGTTGCGGATGCGGATGGCTTCGTCCACCGGGCTGATGAAGATCTTGCCGTCGCCAATGCGGCCGGTGCGGGCTGCTCCGATGATGGCTTCAATCGCCTTTTCTTTCAGGTGATCGGGAACGACCATTTCAATTTTGACCTTGGGCAGAAGGTCGACGGTGTATTCGCGGCCGCGATAGAACTCGGTGTGGCCCTTCTGGCGGCCGTGGCCGCGCGCTTCGAGAATGGTCATTCCTTCGATGCCCGCTTCCAGCAACGCATCCTTTACCGCGTCGAGCTTGGAAGGCTGGAGAACCGCTTCAATCTTGAGCATGAACAATTGCCTCGCTTGACAGCCTATCAGGCGGGGCGGCGATGTGGGGCCGGCCCCGAGGCCAATCTTTGTCCGTCATCCGCTTCAGGTATTGAAGTCGTAACCTTCCTCGCCATGCTGGGAGAGGTCGAGTCCCGCCGATTCGTGTTCCTGCGAAACACGCAGACCGATCACCTTATCGACAACAAACAGCAACACCAGCGTACCCACGAGAGAAATGCCCCAGGCAATGGCCACGCCGGCGGCCTGGTTTCCCAACTGGCCCCAATGTCCGTCGATCACGCCGGTGGGAAGCGGCTTGCCGGAAGGGTCGTTGCCGAAGGCCGGATTAATGAAACTGACCGCGAAAATGCCGGTGAGCAGCGCCCCCAGAGTGCCGCCCGCGCCGTGTACGCCGAAAGCATCGAGCGAGTCGTCGTAGCCGAGGCGGCTCTTGACCTCGAACACCATAAACGAGCAGAAGATTCCCGCGAGCAGACCGATGAGGAGTGCGGACATGGGCTGGACGAATCCCGATGCCGGGGTAATGGCGACCAGTCCGGCAACGGCTCCGGAGATCCCGCCCAGGGCGGTGGGTTTGCCGTTGTGAATCCACTCGGTCACGGTCCAGCCGAGCGCGGCCGCCGCAGCCGCGAAGTGGGTGTTGACGAAGGCGCTTGTGGCCAGCGGCCCGGAATTGAGGGCGCTGCCCGCGTTGAATCCGAACCACCCCACCCAAAGCAGGCATGCGCCAATGAAGCTGAGCACCATGGAGTGAGGGGGCATGGCGGTTTTGGGATAGCCGAGGCGCTTGCCGAGATAGATGGCGGTCACCAGCGCCGATACACCCGAGGTGACGTGGACTACGGTGCCGCCGGCGAAGTCGAGGCTGGGAAAATGACCCCCGCTCGCATTGAGAAATCCGCCCGCGCCCCAGACCATGTGCGCCATAGGGCTATACACAAACAGGGACCAGAGGGAAAGGAACACCGCCATGGCGCTGAATTTCATGCGTTCGGCAAAGGCCCCGGTAATGAGCGCCGGCGTGATGATGGCAAACATGAGTTGATAGACCATGTAGGTCTGCTCGGGGATGGTGGGCGCATACTCTGAGGGTCCAAGGCCCACGCCGCGCAGGAACATGTGCTGGAGTCCGCCGACAAACGCATTGCCGTGTCCGAAGGCCAGTGAATAGCCGGCGATGGCCCACAGGATGGTAACCAGGCCCATCATGGCGAAGCTCTGCATCATGGTGCCGAGGATGTTCTTGCGGCGCACCAGGCCGCCGTAGAAGAGCGCCAGGCCGGGACCGGTCATCAGCAGCACCAGCGCCGCCGACATCAGCATCCACGCGTTATCTCCGGAGGTCTGGGCATTCCGGACCGCCTGTTGCAACTCCGCGATCTGCGCCTGCGTTGCGGGCTCGGAGCCTGCGACAGCAGCCGTCGTTTGAGCGACGGCCAGGGTGGGAGAAATCAGAAAGAAAGGCAAGAGCAACAGTTTACTGCGATGCCACATTCCGGTTCTGCTCCGATAGTGAGTCAACAACAGGCGAAGGTTTTGAAAGATGCGCGCCGGGAGCGAGCGGGCGGGAACAAGGGACGCGTCCTCCCCTCTCGCTGATGGGCCGCTGATCGTCAGGATGTGCGGACAATACTTGCTTCTCAGGACGTTCGCGTGGAACGTCCATCGGATGGTGCATGTTCTGGTGAACCTTTCATCATATCGCAGGCTGGAGTCGGCCCCACGAACTTCGCCTCGCCGGATTGACCGAACCGGGAATGATAGGAATGGTAGGAAAGAGAAGTGGGGCCATGAACACACCTCGGATCGAATCGCGGAGGCTGCGGTGCTTTGAAATGGCATTGCTGGTGTTCTCGGCCCTGGTGAGCGGGGCCGCAACGCCGCCCAAAGCTGCATGCACGCGCGTGGTGTTCGAAGGCGAGGTGAGCGCCGGCGGGTACTGGACTGTTTTGCTGGGAGAGGGATGGGCCTTCCGTGTTTTGCCGATTCAGGTTCTGCCGATCCCGCCGCTCGAGGCCGCTTACAGCGGATGGGACCTGGTCGTGGACCGGCAGCCTCCCGCCGGCTTTCCGGATGCCCTGCTGCTTGCGACCATGCCCTACAACTCCATCAACGAACGGGAAATCGGGACCACGTTCGGGCTTCGCTCCCAGGATGCCATCGGCTGGAATCCCCGCAGCTTCCGCTTTATTGCCAGTCCAGGTGATTTTCGCGAGGCACGGTTGCTGTTCCGGTCGCTCCCGGCAAACGCGGGGCTCCAGGCTGCGTCAGGCGGAAGTGGCGATCCAAAGCGGGGAGATGGGCAAGCGATGGCTCGCCTGCTGGAAATCCAGCAGCGCGCAGCTGCTGGTGAATTCCGCATGGTGGATGCGCACATCGTGCCTGGAGTGGCCGATCCGGCGCCTTATGCGCAGACCTGGGCCTTGGCCTCGTCGCGGACACCCCACACCATTGAGGAGGCGCCGGGAGGCAAATCCAGCGCGCTGGGAGTGCTGAAGTGGATGCGATTCGCGGTGACGCTTTGGCTGCCGGCAGGATGGGTGGTTCCGGCGTCGCTTCAGAGCCAACGCGCGGCTTGTCCGGATTAACGGCGCGGCCGCGGAGCATGGGTTGTCAGGTAACTCGATGCAACGCAAACGAGCTTGCGCCCATCCACACCTTTCATGCGAACGGCTCGTTTGCGAGACTCGATCGTGGCCAAATCTGGGGCACGCTCGCCAATAGGGGTATTATTGGATCATGGCGGAAATAGCGGAGCGGGATCGCTATCTTTTCGGAAATCTCGAGAGCAGCGCCAATAACCGCGCGAAAGTGCGGGAAGTGAGTTACGGCTTCGAACAGCCGGAAGGGGTGTTTCTCACTTCCCTTGATTTCGCCGTGAACTGGGTGCGTAAGAGCTCCGTATGGCCGATGACCTTCGGCCTGGCTTGCTGCGCAATCGAAATGATGTCCATGGGGGCTGCGCGCTTTGACATTGCGCGCTTCGGCGCGGAAGTGTTTCGGCCGTCTCCCCGACAGTCGGATCTGATGGTGATCGCGGGCCGCGTTTCGCAGAAAATGGCTCCCGTTATTCGCAGGCTCTACGATCAGATGCCGGAACCGAAGTGGGTAATCTCGATGGGGGCATGCGCCACGTCCGGTGGCGTATTCAATAACTACGCATTGGTCCAGGGAGTGAACCAGGTCATTCCGGTTGATGTCTATGTTCCGGGATGTCCGCCGCGTCCTGAGCAACTGATGTACGCCATCACATTGCTTCAGGAAAAAATCCAGCACGAGCCACGCAGTCTGCTCAAGACCTTGAACGCGAGTTAATGGCGCCAAGTACGAAAACTTCCATTTTGGGGAAACTGAAAACCGGGACCAGGGGCGAAGATCGCGCAATCGTTCCGAAATTCCTGATCCGTCAACCGGGCGTCCCCCTGTTAATTGGTTAGGAAACCGGCGGCATCTTATTGAAGAAATGTGCTGTCGGGGTTTCTCCGTATGGTAATTTTAGTAGTTGTATTTCGCGGTCCGAAGAAAGATCATGTGAGCGGAATCAATCGCAATTGTTAAAAACGTTCGCATCACACAACACTTTTTTGGCTGTTTAGCTGAATTGCGGAGGAGAAACGCATGCACTCTCACGTTTTGAGATCTTTATGCCGGGGTTTTGCTGTGGCAATGCTGGCAGTGATGCCGGTTGCCCTGGCTGCCCAGGACGCACCCAAGCCCGCTGCGAAGGCTTTCCCGGAAGACTCCCCTTCGCGCTGGGATATTTTTGCAGGCTATAGCTACCTGGCTCCGAAAGGCACCGTCAATGTTCTTCAGCCGGACGGCGTCACGGTTCTGCCTCAGACCTTCAAGTCGATGAACTACGGCATTATCGGGAGCGGGGCGTACTACTTCAACAAGTACGTGGGCGGTCAGTTGGAAGCGGCTACGCACGATACTTTCGTCAATAACTCATCCAGCAATGGCGCGGCCACGACTGTAGCGGGCGGCATGATCGTGCGGTTCCCTGCGCCCGATATCACTCCTTTCCTGCATGGCCTGGTGGGTGGTGTTGACCTGTCTGGACCACAACACGAGCCGTATAAGTGGGGCGTCGGTTTGACTGCCGGAGGCGGCATGGATTACGAGACGCCCTGGTTCGATCACAAATTCGCGATCCGGATTTTCCAGGCCGATTACGAGTACATGCATGTGAATTGGGGGCCGGGGGTCTGGGGAGGACGG
>DASXGD010000294.1:0-2810 GCA_036489245.1 Occallatibacter sp.
TATGAAAGCGGCCGGCGCGATCTGCCCTGGCGCCGGAGCCGCGATCCATACGCCATCTGGGTCTCGGAGATCATGCTGCAGCAGACGCGGGTGGCCGTGGTGATCGAACGATACCAGGCTTTCATGGCACGCTTTCCTACCTTGGCTGTCCTGGCTCGGGCGTCGGAACAGGATGTTCTTGCCCTGTGGAGCGGTCTGGGCTACTACCGGCGGGCGCGCATGCTGCACGCGGCGGCGCAGGCAGTCATGGCGGACTGCGATGGCATCATGGCCGCGACTGCGGCGGAGCTGCGTAAGCTTCCCGGCATCGGCGGTTACACATCGGCGGCGATTGCGAGCATCGCCCACAGTGAACCGGTTGCGGTTGTGGACGGCAATGTCGAGCGGGTCTTGTGCCGGTTGGCGGGATGGGACGCGAACGGCGGTAAAGGCAGTGCGGGCCTGCGAAGCCGGATTGAGGCGATGGCCGCACGCCTGCTGGATCCCGAGCGGCCGGGGGATTTCAACCAGGCGGTAATGGAGTTGGGCGCAATGGTGTGCCTTCCCCGCAATCCGCAATGCCTGGTGTGCCCGTTGTCGTCGAGCTGCAAGACGCGCGGCGAGCACAAGACCGCGCCCCGGCCGCGGATCGCGACGCGCGAGGTAGCGCACGCCCTGTGCGTGCGGACGGCGCCTGAGCCGAACGGCGGCGACCGAAGTCCCCATCACCAGGTCCTGTATCGACAAGTCCTGCTGGAGCAGCGGCCCGCCGGGGCGAACGTCATGCCCGGCCTGTGGGAATTGCCTGCGCTGCGCGGTGGGGCCGGCGGAGCGGACGACGTGCGGATGACGGTTCGCCACGCCATCATGCAGGTGAACTATATTGTGCGCATTCATGAAGTGCGGGAAGAGGACGTGGTTGAGCGAACCGTGGCCGGTGGAGGCCGGCGATGGGTATCGCTGCGCGAGGCCGGGACGATGGCATTGACGGGGCTGGCGCGCAAAGTACTGCACCGCGCCCAACTGCTGCCCCGGCTCCATCAGGATTCCGAGGCTTCCAAAGCCGGCGTTCTCGCCGTGATGTGAGCTGATGATGCGGATTGCTGTCGTATCGGACATTCACGGCAATCTCACCGCCTTTGAAGCTGTGCTGGCGGATCTGCGCCAGGCCGCGCCCGATTTGATATTCCACGGCGGAGACCTGGCGGCCAGCGGATCGAGCCCGCGGGAAGTCGTGGACCGCATTCGCGCGCTTGGATGGCCGGGAGTGCTTGGCAACACCGATGAAATGCTGTTTGCACCGGAAAAGCTGAGGCTCTTCGCGGAACAATCACCGCGATTTCAGCCGCTATTCCCGGTGGTCGAAGAGATGGCGGCAGCAACTCGGGCCGAACTGGGCGAGGAAAGGCTCGCATGGCTGCGCGATTTGCCGCCGGTTCAAATCACGGAAGGCCTGGCGCTGGTGCACGCCAAGCCGGGCGATCTGTGGCGCGCACCGGCGCCCGAAGACACGGATGAAGAGCTGGAATCGGCCTACTGGCCGCTCGGCCGTCCGGTTGCGGTTTACGGCCACATCCATCGCTCGTTTGTCCGCCGCACTTTGCAGATGACGGTTGCGAATTCGGGCAGCGTTTCCCTCTCGTATGACGGAGACCCTCGAGCCGCGTACTTGGTCGTGGATGAATCGGGGATTTCAGTCCGGCGCGCAGCGTATGACGTCGCTCGCGAACTCGATTTGCTGCGCGGCAGCAGCCTGCCGCATGCGGACTGGATTGCGAGAACGATCCAAAGCGGCTCCGCACAGATGCCGTGACGATGGCTGTCGCACCTTCCAGTCGATGCCGGTCGCGAGAGATAAAATTGTCGTATCGCGAAGAACTCCCGATTGCCCATAGCGAAGTATTGGTGTCATTTGATGGAGACTGAATGAACCGGAAGCACACATCGTTGATCATAGCCGGCATGATTCTCAGTGCATGCAGCGCCTTGGCCCAGCCGGGCAGTGAACACGCCATTCCTGACATTCCGGGCCTTCCGCCGGCGGCCCATCAGGCGGCCATGTCAATCGATGCGGAAAAGATTCGCGCCCATGTGCGGTTTCTGTCGCTGGATCTGCTGGAAGGGCGCGGACCGGGGACGCGCGGCGACAAGCTCGCGGCCGAATATATTGCCACTCAATTTGCCCTCGATGGCGTGCAGCCTGCCGGCGATGACAATACTTACTTTCAGCATGTGCCGCTCTACGCCGTGCACACCATCGAGGACAAGACTCGGTTTTCGTTTGTGCCTGCCAGCGGGTCGCCGACCGAACTGACCTATGGGACGGAGATTGTCTCCAAGGACCAGACCGGACAGGCGGCAGCCGACCTCGACGCGCCCATTGTTTTTGTGGGATACGGCATTCATGCGCCCGAATACCACTGGGACGATTACGCCGGTGTGGACGTGAAGGGCAAAGTGGCGCTGGTGATCGTCAACGAGCCGCCTTCGGAGGATGAGAAATTTTTCAAGGGAAAAGCGCTGACCTACTACGGACGCTGGACGTACAAGTACGAAGAAGCAGCGCGGCGCGGCGCCATAGGCGTCCTGATTATTCATCGCACCGACTTGGCCAGTTATGGCTGGGAGGTAGTACGAAACTCGCAGGCCATCGAAAAGAGTTATCTCCAGGGCGATCCCGATGCCACGCTGCGCGCGGCAGCGTGGATTCAACACGACGTTGCGCAGAAACTGCTGACGCTCGCCGGACAGGGCGATCTGGACCAGGCGATTGAAAAAGCCGGAAAGCCCGGATTCCACCCGGTCGAGCTTTCCGTGCGATTGAAAGGCCA
>DASXGD010000311.1:0-6721 GCA_036489245.1 Occallatibacter sp.
GCGGTTGGTGCCTCTGAAGGAAAACTTGGTGGGCAACGTTCGGCAGTCGCTGATCCTGCTGTTGGGCGCAGTGGCGCTGGTGCTACTGATCGGCTGCGTGAATGTAGCGAATCTGCTGCTGGCGCGGGCCAGCGCGCGATCACGGGAGATGGCGGTGCGCCAGGCGCTGGGAGCGGCACGCGGGCGGCTGGTGCGGCAATTGCTGACGGAGAGCCTGCTGCTTTCGCTGCTGGGCGGAGTGGCGGGGCTGGCGATTCTGTTCTGCATGAAGGGATTCTTGCTGCGGCTGATTCCGGAGAGCCTGCCCCGGCTGAACGACCTGTCGATCAACTGGGCTGTGATGCTGGTCGCGCTGGC
Source organism: Occallatibacter sp. (assembly GCA_036489245.1). Lineage (GTDB taxonomy): Bacteria > Acidobacteriota > Terriglobia > Terriglobales > Acidobacteriaceae > Telmatobacter. The sequence goes on from DASXGD010000311.1 coordinate 358, forward strand.
GGCCTCGATCGCAGCTGGGTTAATTTTCGGGCTGGCGCCCGCGAGGCAGGCAGGGCGGTTGAATCTGACCGATACGCTGAGGACGGAGGGGCGTGGGTCGAAGGGTTCCACACAGCAAACGCGCACGCGGCGCGTGCTGGTGGTGACGGAGTTTGCGCTGTCGCTGGTGCTGATGGTGGCCGCGGGCCTGCTGCTGCGCAGTTTTTGGGATTTGTACAAGGCGCCGCTGGGATTCAATCCGCAGCGTGTGATGTCGGTTCAGTTGTGGCTGCCGAGCCCCAACGATCCGAAGGCGGACATTTATGGAACGGCAGCTCAGGAGGCAGTGTTTGCGCGCGAATTGCTGCGGCGCAGCCGGTTGCTGCCGGGAGTGCGGGAGGCGGCGCTGGGAGCGGAGCCGTCGATTCCGCTGCACCACGACCGCAACCTGAGCGCGCTGATCGTGGAAGGACGCGAGACACAGAAGCAGCCGCCTACGGTGGAGCGGTCGCAGGTTACGCCGGAATATTTTCATTTGCTGGAGATTCCGTTGCTGCGGGGCCGTCTGTTCAACGACGGGGACGACGAGAAGGCGCCACAGGTGGCCGTGATCAACCAGGCGATGGCAGAGACTTACTGGCGGGGCGAGGATCCGCTTGGGAAGCGGCTGAAGGTTGGCGGTGGCAGGGCCGGGGTTGGCCAACGCGCGAGCAAGACCTGGATCACGATCGTCGGGGTGGTCGCGGATGCTCGAACCGAGTCGCTGGCGAACGCGAGCGTTCCGCTAATCTACCTGAGCCTGTACCAGGAGACGCCCAAGGAGCTGGCCATCTTTCTGCGTGGAGGCCTGAATGCGAGCGCGATTCCGAAAGAGGTGCAGGCGATGGTGCAGTCAGTGGATCCGGAACTGCCTGTTTACGGAGCGCAGACGCTGGACGATGCGGTGTCGGCGTCGCTGGAGCAGAGACGATTCTCGATGGCTATTGTGGCGACCTTCGCGATAACGGCGCTGCTGCTGGCGGCGCTGGGAATTTACGGAGTGATTTCGTACATCGTGAGCGAGCGCACGCAGGAGATCGGCATTCGCCTGGCGCTGGGGGCGCGACAGGGGACGATCCTGCAGATGGTTCTGCGTCAAGGGCTGGGACTGGCGATGGCCGGCGCCGCACTGGGACTGGTGGGATCGGTGATCGTGTCGCACCTGATGGCAGGGCTGCTCTATGGCGTAAGGCCCACCGATCCTCTTACTTTTGTTGGCGTCACTCTGGTGCTCACAGGTGTGGCGCTTGCGGCCTGTTATATCCCCGCGCGGCGGGCAATGCGTGTGGACCCGATGATCGCACTGAGATACGAGTAGTTTTTTGAGGTCCTCGATGTGGCTCGGATTGAAGTGAAAAGCGGAGGATCTTCATGAGAATCCTGAGACGGTTTTTCGCGCGGCTGCTGAACCTGACGGCAGCGCCGGCGCAGGACGAGCGATTGAGGGAAGAGATCGAGGGACATATCGCGCTGCAGACTCACGAAAATATTCGCGCAGGTTTATCGCCCGTCGAGGCGCGTCGCCAAGCGATTCTCAAGTTTGGCGGCGTGGAGGGGATCAAACAGGACTATCGAGCCAAGCGAGGACTGCCGTTGGTGGAGAATTTTCTGCAGGATGTGCGCTTTGCGATTCGTGGGTTGCGACGCACGCCCGGACTGACCGCGTTCGTGGCAATCACGCTGGCGTTGGGAATCGGGATGACGTCGGCAACTTTCAGCATGGTGGATGCGCTGATCTTCCGCCCTTATCCTGTGCCGCATCCGGGGAACATCGTTACGCTGGTGAGCACGACGCGCGATACCCCGTTCGATGATTTCTCCTACCGAGAATATCGGGACATACGCGACAAAACGACCAGTTACGACGGAGTGATTGCCTACACCGACATGGAGGCGGTGGGCTTCAGCGCCCAACCGGGGACTACGCCGCAGGTGAGAGGCGGAATGATGGTTTCCGGGAACTATTTCGATGCACTGGGCGTGGTGCCACGGCTGGGGCGCGGATTTCGCGAGGATGAAGACAAGGTGCCGGGCCGCGATGCGGTTGTGGTGCTGGGGTCTGACTTCTGGAGGCATCAATTCGCGAGCGATCCGTCGGTGGTCGGCAGGACTGTTCGGCTGAACGGAAAAGATTTCACCGTAATAGGAGTGGCACCGGAAACGTTTCCAGGACTGCTGACGTTCGGGCATCCCGACCTTTACGTGCCGCTGGCGATGGCGCCCGTGTTTTCGACCAACCTGCAAAAGAATTTCTTCGAGGACCGCGACGATCGCGAGTTGAACCTAAAGGCGCGCTTGAAACCAGGGACGACGCTCGAGCAGGCGCGCAGTGAACTGGCGGTAATCGCAAAAAATTTCGAGAGCGAGTATGCAAATGTAAGCCGCGGCCGTGGCGCAGCCGTCTACACCCAATTCCAGGCGCGGACGATAGAGGACGAGAATTGGAAGTTTGGCGTGGTGTTTGTGATCCTGGCGCTGGCGGTGCTGCTGGTGGCTTGCACCAACGTTGCAGGACTTCTTCTCAGCCGAGCGCGCGCGCGAGCCCGCGAGATTGCAGTGCGATTGGCACTGGGCGCGGGGCGGCTGCGGCTTATCCGGCTGCTGTTAACGGAAAGCCTGATACTGGCGACGCTTGGCGGATTGGCGGGCGTCGCGATTGGATATGGCGTTATAGAGTGGTTCCACAGCAAACAAAGCATTGTATTCATGACTGACTTGCCGAATGCGGTGCCGATGCAGATGGATACGCGCGTGCTGATCGCATGCGTCGCATTGTCGGTGTTGTGCGCGCTGCTTTGCGGCCTGGCACCCGCGCTGCAGAGCACGCGGGTAGACCTGGTGAACGCGCTGAAGTCTGCCGATGTGGACGTTCCCGGACGAAAGCGCTTGTGGGGCCGCAATATGCTGGTGGTGGCGCAGGTGGCCATGTCGCTGATGCTGCTGACTGCTTCGTTCCTGATGGCGCGCGGTTTTCAGCATGTCGTGATGGAGGACAGCAATTTCACGAAAGACCATCTGCTGATGACCAGTTTCGACCCACGGTTGATTCAGTACAATGCAGCTCAGACGCAGCGGTTTTACAAAGTGCTGGCCGAGCGCATGCGCGGAACTCCCGGAGTGCAAAGCGCGGCTCTGACGCAGAACGTGCCGCTGGGGCAGTCCGACTATGACGGCGTGACCTTTGTGCCAGACGGGTTTCAGATGCCGCCCGATCGCTCGAATTTCAATTCGATCATGGACACGGTGGACGAGAGGTACTTCGACACGATGGGGATTCCGATCCTGCGCGGCCGCGCTTTTCTGGCGTCGGATACGGCCGATGCGCCGCGGGTCGCCATCGTGAACATGCGCTTCGCGAGGCACTTTTGGCCGGGAGGCGACGCGGTGGGCAAACGCATCCGCCTCGACAGCAGCACTGGGACGCCGGTCGAGATCGTGGGAGTAGCGGAGACAATCAAGTATCAATCGATGGAAAGCCCGATGGATTTTGTTTACATGCCGCTGGCGCAGCATCCTGTGGCGCGGATGGTTTTGATGTTGCGCACGAACGGAGATCCGAGGCAATTGATTTCGCCGGTGAAGGATGTGGTTCGTTCGCTTGATCCGAATCTGCCGCTGCTGCAGACGCGGGCTTATGAGGAGTTCTATCTCAACCAGGCGGTGTACGGGCCGCGGATTGCGATCGATCTGGTGGGCAGCATGGGTTTGGTGGGACTTTTGCTGGCCGTGGCCGGCTTGTACGGACTGGTGGCGTACAACGTGATTCGCCGGACGCGCGAGATCGGGATCCGCATCGCGCTGGGAGCGGGAAGATCGGATGTGCTGCGACTGGTGATGGGCAAGGGGCTGGTGCTGGTAGGGATTGGAACGGGGGTTGGGCTGGCGATGGGTTTCATGGTCGAGCGGCTGATGAATTCGATGCTGTTCGATTCGGGCGGAGTGGATATTTTGGCTTATGTGGTGGTGGTGCCGACGCTGCTGTTGGTGACGATGCTGGCGGCTTATGTGCCGGCGCGACGGGCGTCTCGGATTGCGCCGACTGAGGCGCTGCGTTACGAGTAGTGGGCTGAGTGTGTCTTGCCGCGTTGAGTCCGCAAGAGTGGTTCTCTCCTAAAGTGGGTCCCACGCTTCGCCGATAAGACTGTACTGGTGTGCACGATCGCTCTCAGAGCGGGCGTGCGCGCGAACGATACATGTCGAGAGGACAAGATGGTGCGAACGTTCCGATTTGTGATGTTCGTCACACTTTGGCTGGCTGCGGCAACCTCGGCTGCGGCACAAGCTGTGCGTCTCACGTCGAAAGAAGCGAAGAATCACGTGGGGGAGAAGGCTACCGTTTGCGGGAAGGTAGCCGGGATCCATTTTGTTTCGAGCGGGAAAGGGCAGCCGACGTTCATTCACTTTGATGAGCCGTATCCGGACCAGATATTTACGCTGGTGATTGGGGGAGCGACCGGCCGAAGTTTGGCCGCCCTGAAGAGATCTACCGAGCCAAAGATTTATGCGTGACCGGAAAGATCACCGTCTTCCTGGGGATTCCGGAGATTGTGGCTACTGCGCCGAACCAGGTCCAAGTGCAGAAATAGCTGAGGGCCGCGGGAACGAAGCGACAGTGCGGGCGGCGAGAGCGTTGACGGCTTCGGTCTTTTTATCGGCTCAACGGCGACGCAGCGGATTGCTGAATGAACTTTGCGTTCATGGTTTTGGCAGCCGTCATGGCGAGACTGCCGCTGGCCGCGGCAACGACTGTGGAAGCCATGCTGAGCGAGTCAGGGCTGAAGCGATAGACCACCAACCCTACTGCGATGGCGCCGGATAAATTCAGGAGGGCCCATGTCCACTTGCCCAGATAGGCGAATCCGGCGCCGGCAATGAGGAAACTGAGCAGGAAGGCGAGCCACGGCTTTTTCACGCAAACCTCCAAGATCATTCTGCTGACCGTCAGGGCGAAATTCGTATGACTCCCCTCGAAACGCATTGCGCCAAAGCGTAACAAAATCCGTCACGCGAAGCGTGTCCTCTTTTCGTAAACGTCGGCGGGGCGAGTTCCATTGACCGAGCCCCGGGTAACTCGTAAGATTTTTGGGACATCTGAGCAGAGGGGCAGCCAGATAGTGGTTTGAGACCTCACCTGGAAGCACCGATAGAACCCGTGTGGCTGGTGCGGTTGCCGGAATTTGATGGCCACAACATGAAGGTACGATGAGACGAAACCTTGGAACTCGGGCCGTTATCGCAGTGGGCTTGTTAGCGCTTCCCGTCGCTATTTCGCTTGGATCTGCCGGATGTAACGACACCTCGAAGAAGCAGGTGAAGGTGCGCCCACCAGCGGCGACGCCTGTGGCTCAGGCGGCCAAACCGGATTTCGTTCGCGAGCCGCTGCCTTTCACCCGCGAACTGCCCTATTACAGCGCACTGCAGCCAGCGGCGCGCCCGTCCATCGACATCCTGGTGGAGAAGGTCGAAGCCGCTTACAACACCGGGCAAAAATATTTGAAGGCCGGCGACCCGGAAAAGGCGCGCGCGGAGTTTGACCGGGCTGTGGATTTGATACAGGCGAGCGGATTCCAGATGGAATCGGATCCGCGACTTTCGAAGCTGGTTGACCAGATTGGGGATTCGACGCAGGCCTACGAGCAGCAGGAGGCTCAGAATAACGCCCAAGAGGAAGAGGAAAATCCGGGCGTTCCGGCTCCTATTGAGGAGATTGCCGACCTGACGCTTCCGCCGGGCGACCCGCGCCTCTATACGAAGGTCGAGCAGGAATTAATCGCGGTGCCGCACGACCTGCCGCTTACCGTGAACGATTCGGTGCTGCAGTACTTGAGCTATTTCTCGACGTCGCGAGGCCGGGCGGTGGTGGAACACGGACTCGAACGGGCGGGGCGTTACAACGAAATGATTCGGCGCACGCTGAAAGCCGAGGGCGTTCCCCAGGATCTGATCTACCTGGCGCAGGCGGAGAGCTCTTTCTTGCCACAAGCGGTTTCGCGGTCGGGAGCGCGAGGGATCTGGCAGTTCATGCCCTACCGCGGCAGGGAGTATGGCCTCGAACGAACCTACTGGATCGACGAGCGCAGCGACCCCGAAAAAGCTACGCACGCGGCAGCGCAGCACATGAAGGATTTGTATGCCATGTTCGGTGACTGGTACCTGGTGTTGGCGGCCTACAATTCAGGGCCAGGCAACGTGACGAAGGCTGTGGAGCGGACCGGGTATGCTGATTTTTGGGAACTGCAGAAGCGCCACGCCCTGCCGAGGGAGACGCAGAACTACGTCCCGATTATTATTGCGCTGGCGCTCGTGGCCAAGGATCCAGTGCTCTATGGCGTGCAGGTGCTTCCGG
>DASXGD010000335.1:0-8537 GCA_036489245.1 Occallatibacter sp.
CTGGGTGCATGCAATCCTCCCCGATGACCGAACGAGGTCAACGAAGGATTTCAGTGTACGCGAACGAACGTTGCGAAAAGATCAGGCAGTGAAAGCCCCGATGCGGGTTTCGCGGGTGACGAGTGCGTCGCAGGAGCGATCGACGGCTTCGTACTCGGCGTCATGATCTTTGCGGAAGGCGCGAAAGGCCTGCTCGCTGGCCCAGCGGTCGATGGTGAGGTAGTTGCCCGGGACGTAGGCGTCGCGCAGCAACTCTGTCCCCTGGTACTCGAGCGAGGACCGGAACAGCTGCGCCCACGGGCCTTCGGGCCCATATGCGGCTTCAAACGCGGGGATCTTCTCCTCGGCAATTTCAAATTGCCATACCACGACGAACATGCGTACTCCGGTCTTCTTTCATGGTAGCGCAGGGAATTGTGGCGCCTCGTTGCCGAGGGATGAGACCCCACCCTAGCAGAGCCAGGATGGGGCACCCAGGGGCACCCAGCGGCGTGAGCTAGAGTGAGTTATGCTTCGCAGTCCCCTCTTGATTGCAGTCTTGTTAATGAGCCCGAGCCTGGCGGTGGCGCAGAACGGTGCGGCGGCGACCGTACAGGCCCGCGACCTGGGGGTTGCTTTCGACGGAGCGCCCGGCCCTTCGAATGCCATCACCGATGTGGCCGGGGTCACGGTTGGGGTCGCGACCCTGGTGCGGGGCGATGGTGCATTGAAAGTGGGCGATGGACCGGTACGAACAGGAGTTACGGTCATACTGCCGCGCGGGGCCGGCAATGATCCGGTGTATGCGGGCTGGTTCAGCCTCAACGGCAACGGAGAAATGACGGGAACCACCTGGGTGGAAGAATCGGGCCTGCTCGACGGCCCGGTCGCCCTGACCAACACCCACAGCGTGGGCACGGTGCGCGATGCGGTGATCGCGTGGGGGTTGAAGCATGGGATCGGCCACCAGGAGTGGTCTCTGCCGGTGGTGGCGGAAACATGGGATGGATGGCTGAACGATATCAACGGTTTTCATGTGAAACCGGAGGACGTGTATGCGGCGCTCGACTCGGCCAAGAGCGGTCCGGTTCCTGAAGGCAACACCGGCGGCGGAACGGGCATGGTCTGCTACGGCTTCAAGGGCGGGACGGGAACCGCCTCGCGGGTGTTGGCGAAGGACCAGGGCGGCTACACGGTCGGCGTGCTGGTGCAGTGCAATTGCGGCAGGCGCCCGCAATTGACGATCGCGGGGGTGCCGGTCGGCAAGGAGATTCCAGGCAACACGCCGTATGCGCATAATGAAGCGCCGGGCATGAACGAGGCGCCCCCGGGAAGCGAAACTGCGGGCGACCTGGGTTCAATCATCATTGTCATTGCCACCGATGCACCGCTGCTGCCGCACCAGCTGAAACGACTGGCCCGCCGCGCCTCCCTCGGACTGGCGCGGACCGGTTCCACCTCGGGGAATGGGTCGGGGGACATTTTCCTGGCGTTCTCGACGGGGAATTCGCACGTGGATGCGTCGCCCGGGCCTAACACGGTCCAGACGGTCTCGAACGACCGCATCAGCCCGCTGTTTACGGCGACCGTGGAGGCGACCGAAGAAGCGATTGTGAATGCCATGGTGGGCGCGAAGACGATGACCGGCATCGACGGGCACACCGTGATTGCCCTGCCCCACGATCAGCTGCAACAGGTGCTCAAGAAGTACAACCGCTAAGCACTACTGGTCCTTCTTGTCGCTTTTCGAGAAGAGCGGGATGTGGAACGGCAACTCAGCGTCTGTCCCCTGCTTTTTCTTCTTGCTGGGGCCATCCTCGCGCAACATGGTGCGCTGCGAATTCACGCAGATCCACCCGCCGCGCGTCCTCTCGTAGACATGGGTGAATACACCCTTTTCATCGACCGGTGCGGAAGGCGTTTTGTGGTGGAGTACGTAGGTTCCGTTGGCGACGGCCGTTTCCCCCAGCAGGCGCACGGTAACGACCCTTTGCTCGAGGTGCACCGTTTTGTCTTCTCCGGTGATTAACTGGGCCAGTTGCTGATTGCGGGTGGTGATATCTCCGCTCGCCGAAACATCCACGAACAATGGAGACAGCACCAGTTCCAGGCTGTACTGGTCGCGTTCGTTGATGGCGCTCGACCAGGCGTCCTCAATTTTCTGGAATTCACGAACCTGGGGACCGACGTCGGTGGTCGCACTCGAAGGGACCGGAGCCGGTGGGGAAGGCGGGGCGGGATTCTGGGCAAAAACAATGCAGGTAGAGAACAGAAGAGCAGAAATGCAGGCTGCTTTATGAGTCATATAAAACTTGGACTCCCATGTTTAGATTTTAGCTCCAGAAGAGTGGGGGGAAGGCCCGGAAAGGAGCGGCAAACCGAGGTTTCCGACAGGGCGGGTCTCGAAAGGCGGATAGCACCCGTTGTTCCGGGTGGACGGGCAGAAATAATGCGGTTCCGCGATTTTTTAGATGAGGGCCTGCAGCCGCTCCGGGTGGTGAACGGTGACCAGGGAGTCCTCGATGGTAATCCAGCCGTCTTTGCGGAACTGGCCGAGAGTCCGGGTCACAGTTTCGCGGGTAGTGCAGGCCATGGAGGCGATTTCCTCGTGGGTCAGGAGGAGGGGGAAGCGGAAAGCGCCACCCTCCAGGTGTTCGCCGATCTGGTGGGACAGTTCCAGGAGGAGGCGGCCGAGCCGGGCGGCCACGGTCTCCGCGAGGGCGATGCGGCAGGCATCCTGGAGGGCGAAGCGGTACTCCTGGCAAATGCATTGGACAGCGCGCATCTGAGCTTCTTTGTGGGCGCGGAGGAAGCTGAGGAAGCGATCGCGCTCCACGGGGCGCAACTGGGCGGGCGTAAGCGACTCCGCTGAAACCTCATAGAGGCCATGGGAGAGCACAGCGTAGAGGCCCAGCATCGATCCGGGACCGGCCACGCGAACAATCATCTGACGGTCCTGAGCCCGGCCCGCGGTGAGCTTGATGTAGCCGCTGCAGATCAGATAGAGACAACGCGCCTCCTCGCCCTGGGTGAAGAGCGGCGCTTCTGCGGGAAGAGAGATGGTGCTGGTGGCGAGTTCGAGATCGGCCAGGACCGCGCTGCCCAGCGAACAGAACCAGCCAGGACGCCGGTTAGAACAGGCAGCGCAACCAACCGGGGTTTGCCTGCTTATTGGCTTGTGCCGCGCCTGGAAAATTTCAATGTGTTCCACGTCCGCCATGTTTTCGCTCCGCTCGCCGCCGTCGAAGCGTTATCGACCGCTCCCAACTCTCCGACCTCGGCGAGGGTTGTTCATCGGGTGGAAAACACTTCAGGCCCGGAAAGAACTCGATGACTAGTGTGAGGGACGGAGCGTTTTGTCCGATGTGATGAGGCTCACGTCTATCGACGGAAATTCCGGAGACGCCGGAATGTGCGATCCAGCAAACAAATGAACGTCTGCTAGTACTTCTCGCAGTGCCTGGATCGGACTTTCTTCCGGATCATGTTGTGAAGCGTTTTTGTGTGATGGCGGGCAGAAAAGAGTTTGGAAAAGCGCCGCCATTTTTACCCAAAATTCACAGTCGGGAAAGAAGCATGATCGGGCCGCCTTCTGAACTTGAAACGAACCGGAGTTTTCGAGTTGACGATCAGGATTTGTACTCATGGTAAATGGGTTATGGATTGAATCATTACCCATCGCAAAGACGCCTGTCGCGGCTACAGGTGGACATTTGTCCCGGTTGACCGGAGGGCAAGTCGCCGGCCAACAGAATTTCCCCAATTGCCTGTGACGAGTATCACGGTCTGGGAAGCAAAAAGATACGTAGGATTCCCTCGAGGAAGTGACGCTCCGCACCAATCGCCACTCCAGAGGGGTTTGGAGTGGGCCTCTATCTGATGGCGATTCTTCCCGCAACCCAGTCGCGGGTAAATCGCACATTGGTTTTCCGAGGAAAAGAGAATCAATTACGGCGGTAATTTTTTCATGCGCAAAGATTGGCCAGTGACTGAATCGCCGAGAGGTGTGGTTCCGTGGAAAGCGCCGGGACTGCGAGTCGCCCTGACTTATGTTTTGGGCGCCATCGTTTTTTGCGCTACGGCGCTCGCGTCTCCTGCTCCGGGTGGAAAACAGGCGACGGGACAGGCCGTGGCAGGTCAAAACAAGAGTGCTCCGGCCACAGATTTTGTCGGCTCGGAGGCATGCGGAGCCTGCCATGAGGAAGTGGCCAAGGGGTTCGCCTCTAATCCGCATACCAAGCTCGCGCAGATGCACGGGCAGAATGGCGTCACCTGCGAAGGCTGCCACGGAGCCGGAAAAGAGCACGTGGAAGGCGGGGGTGACACCACCAAGATCTTCAATCCCGCCAAGGCCACAACAAAGGAAGTCAACGACAAGTGCCTGACTTGCCACCAGGGGCGTCATGCCAACTTTGAGCGTTCAGGCCACGGCGAGGGCAGCGTCGGCTGCATCGGGTGCCACAGCATCCACGCCAGCGAGGACCAGGACAAGTTGCTCAAGGTCTCCGAGCCTTCGCTTTGTTTCCAGTGCCACACAGACATCAAGCCGCAGTTCGCGATGCCATATCACCACAAGGTGGAGGAGGGCCTTCTGACGTGTTCGGACTGCCACAATCCGCACGGGACATTCGGGCGGAAGTCGTTGAAAGCGTCAGTGCAGCAGGATGCGGTCTGCACCAAGTGCCACACGGAGACGGCAGGACCATTTGTGTATGAACATGCGGTGGTCAAGACGGAAGGGTGTACCGCGTGCCACTTCGCGCATGGCGGCCCCAATCCACGGCTTCTGAATCGCGGCAACGTCAACACCATCTGCCTGCAGTGCCACTCGCCGTCGATGAATTTTTCGACCTCGGAACCCCAGGGGCCGACGCATAACCAGAACACGCAGTACCAGGCGTGCACGGTCTGCCATATCGAGGTTCACGGGTCCAATGTGAGCCCCGTTTACTTCAATACTCACTAGGGAAAGGGCGAGCGATGACAAATCAGACTAAATCCCCTAAGAGTCTGGGTGGGTCACCGGCGGGCACATGGATTGCCCGATTCCGCGCCCTTACCCTTGCGGCGATTCTCGTGACGCCATTGTCTATGAGCGGATACGCGCAGGAGCAGCAGCCGGCTACACCTCCCGCGAACCCTGCACCGGCTGCCGCAAAGGCGGCACAGGCCGCCCCAGCCAAGAAGCCAGGGCCCGCCGAAGGAAAGACCGTCGGCGGCTACCAGGTGCACTCGATGATCGACGTGGGCGGGCGGATCACGGAAAGGGACGGCAGCAGCGCCATGTGGGCGACGATGGTGAACCAGACTTCGGGCGGCCGGATTCTGGGGCAGTCGCTGCAGATGCATTCGCTCGATCCCTTCAAGACGCCGTTCTTCGACAGGCTGAGTACGTCGAGCTACGGCTACGGCGGCGATCCGTTTGACACCACCCACCTGAATATGTCGAAGGGCAAGTGGTACGACTTCGCGAGCAGCTTCCGGCGCGACCGGCAATATTTCGACTACAACCTGCTGGCCAATTCGCTGCTGGGTCCGAACGAACTCATCCCCCAGCCGAGTTCCCTTCACTTGTACAACACGGTGCGGCGCGACCTGGATACGCTGTTGACGGTGCTTCCGGTTTCGCTGGTCAGTTTCAGGGCCGGCTATAACCATGGCACCCATGAGGGACCGTCGTACGCCACTATTCACCAGGGCGGCGATGTGCAGCAATATCAGTGGTTCCGCAATGGACAGGACACGTACGTCGGTGGTGTGGACCTGAAGCTGGCTCAGCGTACGACGCTCAGCTACGATCAGTTCCTCGTCTATTACCGGGGCGATACGAGTTCCATACTCGCTCCGACTCCATACATACTGCCCGATGCAACACCGGCTACTGTGGGCGTCAATCTACTTACCACGTCGAAATGCGGAACTTCGGGGACCGCAAACTACTCGGCGCCGATTGTGAACGGGGTGATCAATCCGTTCTGCAGCGGGACCACAACGGAAGACCAGAGCGCGCCCACGCGCACCAGTTTCCCGACCGAGCAGCTTCGTTTTGCTTCGAACCATGCAGACAAGCTGGCGCTGAACGGGCGTTTTCTATACAGCGGCGCAGAGAGCACGGTGAAAAGCTTTAACCAAACCTTTATCGGGTTCAGCTCGCGCTCGCTTGTACGGGAACAGATTGACACCGGGGCGCTTGCGAACGGGCAGCTGGCGAAAAACAAGCGCATCAACGTCAATGGGGATTTCAGTGCGCGTTACGAAATCACGCACAATCTCGAACTGGCCGACACTTTCAACTATTGGGATGTGCGGGTCCCGGGCACCACCGCCTGGAGCGAATTCACGTTGAAAGGCGTCGCCACCACCACCGGGCCGCCAGTGACCTATGGGACGTCGATGCTGACTCCGCTTTCCGACCCAAGCCTGACGCCCGCGACAACGTCGAATACCGACTCTCATTACCTGGCGCACAAAAACACCGGCAACGCGATTCTGGCAACGGTGACGGTGACGCCACAGGTAAGGCTGACAGGTGGCTGGCGCTTCAACGATCGCCAGATCAAGGTGGACGAGGACGACCTGCTGACCTGGCACCAGAACTGGTTCCTGCTCGGCGGCGTGGTTCAACCTACGGCGGCGTTTCGCGTCAACGTGAACTACGAGATGATGAATTCGCATTCGTCGAATTCATCAACCACGCCTTCCGACACTTACACGCGCGAAGCCCCGAACAAGATTCAGCATTTTCGCGCCCGCGCGGTGGTAAAACCCGCGCCATGGGTGAACTTTGCCCTGGCGGGAAACGCCTACGCGGCGCAGAACAAGGATCCGATGGTGAACCACAAGGAGCACAATTACGATTTCAGTTTCGCGGCGCAGATTATACCGGTCGAGTCGATGAGCCTGGATTTCAACTTCGCTCACGACGATGTGTACTCGGTGACGGACCTTTGCTATGCGACAACGGCTCCGCCGACGGGCGCGGTCGCAAACGCCGGTACCTGCGCCAATAGCACAAATGAAAACCAATATCTTGGCAACGGATACTACAGCGCGCCGGCGACGTTTTTTATCGGCGCATTCAACTATGCGCCTTCGAAGTACTTTCACCTGGGCGTGGGTATGAGGACGAACAACCTGAACGGATCGGCAGAACAGTTGAGCCCTTACCAGGTTCCGGGTTCGCTGCAATCGAACTACTTTACGCCGTATGCCAACCTGTCGATCAACATTGCCCACGAGTGGTCGTGGCATGGAGACTGGAATCGCTACCACTACAATGAGTCCGGACCGGCCGGCCCCGCTCCGCGTGACTTCAACGGGGATGTCTTCACTCTGGGCGTGAAGTACGCATTCTAATCACCGGGGCGGACAGGAATTCAAAGGGTCCGCCCTTTTGCTCGTTTGATTGGGTACTATGGTTGGCAACATTAATAAGGCCTGGAACAACTCGCTGTCGGGGGAAGTGTTCATGGCTGACAGGAAGCCGTAAAAACGGCTTGGGAGAAGAAAGATGACGAAGAGGGTTCGGTCGAATGTTGCGCTGGCGGCGTTGCTTGCTATGGCCGGCGTGGTGAGCTTTGCGCAGGCCGGCAGCGATACCTACAAAGCGAAGTGTGCGAGTTGTCACGGCGCCACCGGCATGGCAGAGTCGGGTGCAGGCAAGGCCATGAAGGTCAAGCCGGTGAACGATCCTGAGGTGAAGGCCACCAGTGAAGCCGACATGATCAAGGTGACCACGGACGGCAAAGGCAAGATGCCGGCGTACAAGGGCAAACTCACGGATGACCAGATCAAGGATGCGGTGGCCTTCTACCGGACTCTTGGCAAGTAAGAGGGCGTTTGGGGCGTTTGAATTCGCCTAATAGCGGGTGGCTAAACGAATGACCACCCACACCCAATTTTGGCGGGTAGGGTGGGACCAGGCAAGCGGCTGGTATACGTGTACCCTGGCCGCGGTGACTCATAAAGGAGATGTATTTCATGACGAAGACGATTCGTACTCAGTTGGTGTTGGCGCTGATGGTATCTGTGGGCGGCGCTGTGGGCTTCGCGCAAGCGGGCGGCGAAGCGGTTTACAAGGCCAATTGCCAGAGCTGTCACGGCTCCGCGGGTGTCCCAAGCCCGGGCATCGCCAAGGCCATGGGCGTGAAGCCAGCCAATGACCCCGATTACAAGAACTTGACTCCTGACGAGGAGATCGCTGCGGTCAAGAACGGCAAAGGCAAGATGAAGCCGTTCACGGGTAAGCTGACAGACGCGCAAATCAAAGACGCCGTCATGTACTTCCGGTCGTTCAAGTAGGCTCCGGCCGGCGTTGCCGCCACACGATAAAACCATGCGCTTGAGTTGTGCGTTTTCCGCTCGTGCGCGAACACGCAAGGATGGAGTACGGAGCTGTTTCTTTTTATTGGCAGGTGATTTGAGCCAACGGCCCGCCCAGGCGGCGGGCCACTCATTGAGGAGGTCAGGGCCGCGTGCCGATCTTTCAGAAATTTCGTGAACACTGGGTGCGGCCGGCGCTGTTCTTCGGCAACAACCCCTTGAGCCTTGCCGGAGGC
>DASXGD010000346.1:0-3244 GCA_036489245.1 Occallatibacter sp.
CTTCAATGCCGCCGGCCCTGAAGCTGAGCCTGGCGTTATCGATCGTGCAACTTGGCTCGCCGTTGCTCATGAACACAATGTGCCGTGTCACCTTGATGCCGCAGCCGACGTTCCTCCCATCTCCAACCTGTGGAATTACACCGCGATGGGTTTCGACCTGGTTTGTTTCTCGGGTGGCAAGGGCCTGCGCGGTCCTCAGAATGCCGGCCTGCTGCTCGGGGACAAGAAACTCACCGACCTTGCTCTCGCAAATGACAGCCCTGTCAGCGATGCCGTTGGCCGCGGCATGAAGGTTGCCAAGGAACAGATGGTGGGCATGGTCGCCGCTGTCGATTGGATCCTGGACCAGAACGATGATGCGCTCCGTGCCGAATGCATGCGGCGCGTCGACCGCATCCGTGCTGCGCTAACCAGTATTCCATCGCTCACCACCAGCATCAATGTGCCCCAGGTAGCCAATCGCGTTCCCCACCTGCTCATCCACTACGATCCCGCCACCGTCGGCATCAAACCGCTCGAGGTCGCCGGCCTCCTGCGCGCACAGAGCCCATCCATAGAACTCAATCCCGCCACCGGCGTTACCGGCCACATCGAAGGCGCCGACCAGAACACCATCGTCGTCGGCGTCTGGATGCTCGAGCCCGGCGAGGACGCTCTCGTTGCCAGCGCGCTGCGCCGCGCCCTTGTACGTTCCCAAATCTAACCAGTCGAGGAGAATGCATATGGCTGAGAAAGCAAATCGCAGAACCATCCTGAAAAACGTCGCTGCCGCTGCCGGAGCCCTGGGCGGAAGCGCCGTGCTCGCCGGCACGGCTGAGGCGCGCACACCTGCGTCCCAGAAGAAAGCCTGGGGCCCTCCGCCCAAGAACGGCGAGACGCCACTGTTCAGCAGCGCCATCTCCTACGGCAATATGCTCTTCCTCGCCGGCGTGGGCGCGCATTTTCAGGGGACGATCGAAGAACATACCAAGCATGTTCTCGATGAACTCGAAAAAACGCTTATAAGTGCGGGTTCCTCGATGGACAAGGTCCTTAAGGTAAATGTGTATCTGAACGACATCAAGGACTGGGAACGGATGAACACCGTTTACAAAGGCCGCTTCGGCAGCGTCCCTCCCGTCCGCACCACCGTCTCGCCCGCCGGCGGTATTCCCGGCAATTCCCTGGTCGAAATCGATCTGATCGCCTACATCTAACCGCTGTCTGACCACTTTCGACTGGAGGTTGTCCCTTATGTGTGCCATGCCGAAGCTTCCGCTGACCCGCCGCGATGTGCTCAAGAAGACTGGCGCGCTGTCTACGATAGTGGCCATAGCCCCTCTCGCTTCTTCCGCGCAGTCCGCGTCTCCCGTCTCGGGGAACATGCTTCGCAACACCGGCACACCCCATGACAATCTCTTTACCCAGCTCGGTGTTCGCCCCATCATCAACGCTCACGGCACGTTCACCATCATCACCGGTTCTCGCTCTCTGCCCGAAGTCAAGCAGGCTATGTTCGAGGCCTCAAACTATTTCGTTCACCTCGACGAACTTATGCCGAAGGTCGGAGCTGAGATCGCCAAGCTTACCGGTGCCGACAGCGCCATTGTCACCACTGGCTGCGAAGCTGCCATCGCCCTCGCCACAGTGGCCTGCGCCTGCGGTACTGACCCCGAGCTATCGCAGGCTTTTCCTTACAAGCCCCGGAAAAGCCAGGTCGTCATTCCCAAACACTCCCGCAATCCATATGATTTCGGTGTTCGCGTGACCGGGTTGGAGATTATTGAAGTCGATTCCGCCGAGGAACTAGCTTCCAAACTTACCGACCAGGTCGCCATGGTCTACATCCTCTCTTCGCCCGCCGCGGAGAACGGGCCTCTATCGATTCCTTCCATCTGCGCGGCCGCCAAATCCAAAGGCATACCCGTCTTGGTCGATGCCGCTGCCGAAGAGCCTCTGGTGCCGAACATTCACCTGCAGCATGGCGCTTCGCTCGTCGGCTATTCCGGCGGTAAGTGCCTTCGTGGTCCCCAGGCCGCTGGACTCCTTATCGGGCAAAGTAATCTCACTCGCGCGGCGTGGTTTCAGGCGTCTCCTCACCACAATTACGGGCGCGCTTGCAAAGTCGGCAAAGAAGAGATCATGGGTATGCTGGCAGCAGTGCGCAAGTGGTATGAGCGCGACCACGAGGCCGAACAGCGCGCCTGGAAGAGCTGGCTCGATCAAATTGCCGAGAAGGTGAAAGGCCTGCCTTCGGTTAGCATCGAATACCTGCAGCCCGAAGACCTTTCCAATCGGTCGCCGCGCCTGCGGGTGCACTGGGACGCGCGCCAACTCAAGATTACCGGCACTGAGCTCGTGAAGCGCCTCGATGATGGAACGCCCCGCATCATGATTGATGGCGGCACAGGTATCCGTCCCGCGCAAATGGAAAGCTCGCTTACTATCATGCCCTACATGCTCGAGGCCGATGAGATACCCATCATTGCCGACGCGATCTACTCCGCCTTAACGCAGCCGGGCTCCTATTCTGATCCCGTGGTCCCCGCCGGTGCTGTGAACGTTGCCGGCAAGTGGGCCGTCACTCTGACTTACACGCGCGGAACCGCCGAGCAGACCTTTGTCCTTGAGCAGAAGGAAAGCGAAGTCGCCGGCCGGCAGATGGGGGAGATCTACGGGGCGCAGCTTCAAGGCTCCATCCACGGCAGTCAGCTCAAATTGCACGCGCGCATGCCTGTCAGCGGCCACGAGGTAATGTGGGATTTCTTCGGCACGGTGGATGGCAACACTGCCTCAGGCACAGTAGCACTGGGCGAATACGGATCCGCCCAATGGAAAGCGGTCCGGGCCTGACCTGACTCATTACCGACCCGCATTGCTAAGCTTCTGCGCTGGCCTTCGAGATTCATTCGCCGCCCCGACTCACGCCTCAAACCGAATGAACGAAATGACGGCGATTCTTCAAGTACATTTCACTTACGAATTCAACCAGGTATCCATGGCCGGATCCGCAAGATCCTTGCCCATTTTTCCAATTGGCAGGACAATTCGTTCATCAGAGTTTCGCAAGAGCCAGTGAACCATCGGAGCAATAGATGGCCATCGTCGTGTCCCCGCAGGATCCACGATTCGAGACGCTCAAGAGTGGGCACAATCTCCGTTGGCCGGAAGACAGCCACGATACGGCAGGTCGGATCTACTTCTGCGAGGATATCCGCGAAGTCGCCGAAGCTCTTCAGCAAGCGGTCTCCGCGGGGCAGCGGCC
>DASXGD010000348.1:0-5232 GCA_036489245.1 Occallatibacter sp.
GCGAAGCAGCATCTCGCAACGGTGTGAATTTCAGGTCTTAAACCGCCCCAACGACCAAGATCTGTCGTCAGGGGCCCCGGGAAATCGAGACCTGGAGTACCCTGCGGTTTTTCTACCACCATTCCATCATGCGGCCGAACGGCACTTTGGCGCCGCTTTCGGGCTTGGGCCAACGGTATCCGTAGCAGAATGATAATTTAATACGAATATGAGTTCGCCGACTGCCGCTGCGCTGGGTGAAATCGGGCTGCCTGCGCCGATTCATGAACTTGCTGCTCAAAAATGGGACGCGATCGTCGTGGGCGCGGGACACAACGGCCTGGCATGCGCGGCTTACCTGGCAAAGGCAGGGCAGCGGGTTCTGGTGATCGAGAGCCGCCAGCGCGTAGGCGGCGCGTGCACCATCGAAGAACCTTTTCCCGGAGTGCGCATGTCGCCGTGCGCGTACCTGGCCGGGCTGCTGCACCCCCTGGTGGTCGAAGAGCTCGAGCTGCCGAAGCGCGGGTTCGATTGGACGCCCGCGGTCAATGGATTGTTTGTTCCCTTCCTCGATGGATCGAGCATTCAGCTGTGGGATGACGATGAACGCTGCGCGGCCGAGGTGCAGGCGCTTTGCCCGGGGGATGTGGAGGGCTGGCGGGAAATGTCGGATGTGATCCGCCGGCTACGCGACGCGCTGCGACCTGCGAATAGCGAGGACCTGTGGTTGAGCGACGCACCGACGCGCGAACAGATTGAAGAGCGCCTGGGGAACGACGAGGACGCTCGGTCTCTGCTGTTTGACTGGTCAATGGCCGAATTCGTCGAGAGATATGTCGAGGACGAGCGGCTGCAGGTCGCCTATCTAGGCCAGGGCGTGATCGGCACCAACGCCAGCCCGTTTGACAAAGGCACAGCCTCGATTCGCTTTCACCATGCGTCGGGCAGGCTGGGAGGCATGCCGGGGATGTGGGGTTATGTGCGCGGTGGCATGGGGATGGTTTCGTTCTACTTTTGTGACGCGGCGCGCGAGGCGGGCGCAACGGTTATCTCCGGTGTTTCCGTAGCACAGATTATTCCTGCCGAAGGGGTGCGGCTGGAGGGGGGCGAATTTATAGCGGCGGGCACCGTAATCTCGAACGCCGACCCGCGGTGGACGCTGCGACTCCTGGGCGAAGCCGCTGATGCGACGTGGCGGAAGCGCCTCGAGCAGGTTCCGATCGAGGGGTGCACCGTGAAGCTCAACGTACATCTGCGCGAGCTGCCGAATTTCACAGCGCGCCCGGGAATGAACGCGCCGCATCACTACGGACAAATCAATGCTCCGCTCACGAAGGATGAGTGGAAGGCGGGATACGCGGCTGCGCGCGATGGCGCATTGGCGGAACATCTGTGGTGCGAACTGTATTTTCAGAGCGTGCATGATGGGTCGGTTGCGCCGAGTGGGACGCATACGATGAGCGTCTTCGCGCAATATGTGCCTTACAAATTTAAGGACGGAAACTGGGACATCCGCCGCAACGAAGTGAGGAAGCTTGCGCTCAGGTCGCTGGGCCGGTTCTGTTCCAACATCGGGACGGCTGTGATCGACGCGCAGGTGCTGGGCCCGCCCGACATCGAAACGAAAGTCGGATTGACGGGTGGACATATTTTCCAGGGGGAATGCCTGCCTGCTTTCATGTGGGAGAAACGGCTGACTGCACGCACGCCCATGCCGGGCTTTTATCTGTGCGGGGCGTGCACCCATCCGGGCGGCAGCGTGATTGGGGTGAATGGGCGCAACGCGGCGATGGCGGTGCTGAAGGACATGGGCAAGATTTGACTTTTCCCGGCTGTGCGGGTCTGATATGCTCCGCCGTACATGCCCGTCATTACCGCCCTCAAACGAGGCATCCGGTTTCGTGATCTCGTCCTGTTCTACGTGGTCAGTGGACTCAGCGTCCGCTGGACCGCGATGGCTGCGGCCGCGGGGCCGAGCATTCTGCTGGTATGGGTCGCGGCGCTGGTCTGCTTCTTTATCCCACTTGCAGCGAGTGTGATGGAACTCTCTTCGCGACATCCCGAAGAGGGCGGCCTTTACGTGTGGACGCGCGAGGCTTTCGGCCATGGACCCGGCTTTATCGCCTCATGGGCTTA
Organism: Occallatibacter sp.; assembly: GCA_036489245.1. GTDB lineage: Bacteria > Acidobacteriota > Terriglobia > Terriglobales > Acidobacteriaceae > Telmatobacter. The sequence goes on from DASXGD010000348.1 coordinate 2,116, forward strand.
CTGGATGAGCAACCTTCCCTATTTTTCCGGGGTGCTGTATTTCGGCGCGGCATCGACTCTGTTCGCCTTTGGAGCGAGGGGGCGCGCGCTGGCTGGGGAATCCTGGTACTACCTCTGTTTTTCCGTTGTGTGGCTCACCATCATCACGCTTCTGAACATTCGCGGCGTGAACGTGGGAAAGTGGCTCAACAACATAAGCTCGCTGGGAAGCCTGCTGCCGTTGAGCGCGCTTCTCGTGCTAGCCGCCGCATCCTATCTGCGCTTCGGTCCGGCGATACATCTCTCTGCCGCCGCCCTGGTTCCGCATTGGAGCCTGGGCAATGCTGTCTTCTGGTCCAGCATTTTCTTTGCGTTCGGCGGGGTGGAAGCAGGATCGGCGATGGGTGACGAGATCGAGAATCCGCGTCGCGTGATTCCCTGGGCGATTCTTGTGGGGGGCAGCATACTCGCGATCGGCTACATCTCAGGGACAACCGCGCTCCTGATTTCGCTTCCCAGAGACGCGGTTGGCGGGCCGGATGGATTTGTGAATGGCATCCATGTGCTGAGCGCGCGTCTTGGCCTCGGCTGGGTCATGGCGCCGGTTGCGCTGCTGGTCGGGCTGAACGCTGTGGGTGGCGCGGCTGCGTATCTATCCTCCACTTCGCGGCTACCGTTTGTGGCGGGGCTCGATCACTACCTTCCGCCGGCGTTCGGATGGATTCATGGGCGCTACCGGACACCATGGGTCGCAATCGTGTCTTACGGGTTAGCGGGAACAGTGGTGGCGGTGCTTGGCCAGGCCGGAACCACGGTGCGCGGCGCCTACGACGTACTCGTGAGCATGGCGATCCTCTTGTATTTCGTGCCCTACCTGTTCTTGTTTGCATCCATGATTCGACTGCAATGGGAACCCGCGGGACCGCAGGTGCGGCGGATTCCTGGCGGCAAGCCAGTAGCCATCGTGGTGGCATCGCTCGGACTGGCAAGTACCGCGCTCACCCTTTTTCTTGCCGTGTTTCCGGCGGAGGACGAGCCGCACAAGGCGATGGCCGTCGTGAAGGTTGTGGGTGGAACGGCGGTGATGATCGGGGCGGGGATTGTGCTGTTTCTCATCGCACGGAGCAAGGGACGCAAGCTGGCTGAGTTAGCGGCGAACAGCGCCGTGCTTCATCGCGAAGATCGCCTTTGAGCAAGTGCGCGAGCCGAATGGAACGAACTTGCATGAGGGTCTTCGGGGATGTCATGCTCGAGATATGGCGGGATTGCGGCGGGCGGTTTTGGGAGTGTTGATGGCCAGTTGCCTGGCGGGCGCGGCACAGGAGAAGGGATACTGGCGCGCGGCGAGTTCGACGGCGGTGTCGATCACCGGGGACGTCACAATTTCCGATGCAAAGGTCACGATCAACTTTGCCAGTTTTCCTCTCGCGCAAATACGCAAGCTGGAAGCGGCGGAAGTCAGCGCTGTGTTTGACGAAGACACGAATGCCACGGGCAGCGGCAATCTTTACAGGTTGAACATCGCGGGTTCGAGGAGGTTCCTGCGGCATAACACCCTCTGCGGCACGGAGGACGTGCAGTGGATGGTCACCTATGTACTCAACAAGGACCTCCGCGTTGCTTTCTTTTCTGGGTCGAGCGAGCCAGTTTTGCAGTTTGACTCTCTGCGTAACTCGACCAGCCTCTGCGGCACCTTTTCTTACGCACGCTGAGTGGCGAGCGGGACAGGGGTTGCGGTCACTTCCCTGCCCTCAATGAACACGCGCGGCCGGGTGGGCGCGGCAATGAAGTAGGCAAGCTCGCGATAATCCCCGAATTCGTGAATGAGGAAGTCGGCTGTTTTCCCCATCTCGAGAGAGCCGACGGTCGTTCCGAGACCGAGGCTCCACGCGGCATTGATGGTGGCTGCAGAGAGCGCTTCCGCGGGCGACAGACCCATCTGTATACAAGCGAGCGAGAGCATGAAAGGCATGGAAGGCACAGGCGAGGAGCCGGGGTTGAAGTCCGTAGCCAGGACGATGGCGAGGCCGAGCTCGACCATCTTGCGCGCGGGGGGATACTGGGTACGACCCAATGCGAAGACCGATCCAGGCAGAAGAACCGGCTGCACGCCGGCATCGCGCAACTGGAGCAGCGTTTCTTCGGTCGCGGTTTCGAGGTGATCGGCGGTCGCGGCGCCCAGTTCCGCAGCCAGAGCGGCGCCCGTGCCGTGACGAAATTGCTCGGCATGGACACGAATACCGAGTCCGTGCTGGCGCGCTGAATTCAGCACGGTGCGAGTTTCCTCGACGGTGAAGGCGTGATCGTCGCAGAACGCGTCGCAATAACGCGCCAGGCCGGCGGCTGCAACTGCAGGGATGAGCTCTTCAGCAATCGAGCGGATGTACGCGGTGCGTTGATCGGCAAATTCGGGCGGGACCGTGTGCGCGGCCAGCAGAGTCGGAACGATGCGGGCTGGGCCTTCGTCGTTGAGGCGCGAGAGTACGCGCAACATGCGCAGCTCCGTGCCCCGGTCGAGACCGTAGCCGGACTTGGCTTCGAGAGTTGTCGTGCCGCCGCGCAGCATCCAGTCACGATGGCGGCGAGCGGCGGCGAGCAGTTCGTCTTCGGATGCGGCGCGTGTCAGCTTTACGGTGCGCAGGATCCCGCCGCCCGCAGCGGCGATCTGCTGATAGGTGGCGCCGGCGATGCGCTGCTCGAATTCGTCGGCGCGGTTGCCGGCGAAGACAAGATGGGTGTGCGCGTCGACGAAGCCCGGTGTCACACAGCGCTGTTCGGCGTCGACCACTGCGCGGCGCGGGATCTTGGACTTAAGTTCGACGTAAGGACCGGCTGCGGCGATGCGGCCGTTTTCGATGAGCAAGGCTGCGTTGTCGATGATTGCGAGGTCGTGCAATGCGGCGCCAACGCGCGGGCGTGCGGGGCCGGCGAGGGTAACAAGTTGACCGATGTTGACGACTGCGATCGAGCCGGCCATCACTACTTCTCGACCATTGGAATATGGATGCCGCGATCGTGAGCAGTCCGGCGGGCGAGTTCGTAGCCGGCGTCGGCATGGCGGGCAACGCCGATGCCGGGGTCGTTGTTGAGCACGCGGGCAATGCGACGTGCTGCGTTGTCGGTGCCGTCGGCGACTGT
>DASXGD010000371.1:0-2501 GCA_036489245.1 Occallatibacter sp.
ATAGCTCCCACGTGGCGATCATCGCCCGCGGCCAGCAATCGGGGAAGAAACGCACGGGTCACGAGGTAAACGGCGCGGACATTGACATTCAGCAGGCGGTCGAAATCGTCGGGCTCGGTGGTTTCAATCGAGCCCACATGACCGATGCCGGCGTTGTTGACCAGGATGTCGAGACGCTCTACCCGCCTGACAGCCGCGGCGATCGACTCGAGGCTGGTCACATCAAGATGAATGGCTCTCGAAGAACCAGTCGCAGCGGCAAGCTTCTCGGCGGAGGCAAGATTAATATCGGCCACCCAGACGAAAGCGCCGGCGCGGACAAGCTCCTTCACCGTCGACTCCCCGATGCCGCTGGCGCCCCCGGTGACCAGGGCGTGTCGTCCGGTGAGAACAAAGGCAGGCTCGGGTTGGTTGTCAGTGCTCATGCGTTCCTTGCGGTCGGTTGCGCCGCCTCTCCAAGCATAACGGGCGCGGGCGGCTGCTGCTCAGGTACGGAACACAATCGCACCCGATGCACCTCGTTCCGGACAGAGAGTGCGCTCCAACTCAACCACGCTCTCCGTTCGGCCCGGGCCAGTCGCGGCGCCGGCACGGATCCCCGATGATGCATGATAGTGAATGGAAGTCCTGGCGAAAGGGGAGCAGAGTGGCTCTACTCAACGACGACCGGTTGTTTCCAGCCGATGAGAAGACACGTTCGATTGCGCGCCGCCTTTATAAGGGGATTCGGGCACTGCCAATCGTGAGCCCGCATGGGCACACCCAGGCCGGATGGTTCGTGCGCAACCAGCCCTTTCCCGATCCGGTAAAACTCTTTGTGCAACCGGATCATTATGTCTTTCGCATGTTGTACAGCCAGGGGATTTCGCTCGAAGAACTGGAGATTGGCCGCGACCAGATTGAAGATCCGCGCAAGGTGTGGCGCATCTTCGCGAGCCACTACCACCTGTTTCGGGGCACCCCGACCCGCTTGTGGCTGGACTATGCGTTCCAGGAACTTTTCGGCCTCACCGAGCGACTGTCCTCGTCCACGGCGGACACGTACTACGACACGATCGAAGCGAAACTGGCCACGCCGGAGTTCTTGCCGCGCGCACTGTATGAGCGCTTCAACCTCGAAGTGCTGGCCACCACCGACCCGGCCCTCGATCTGCTGGCCGATCACGCCGCCATCCGCGATTCGGGTTGGCGAGGGCGCATTGTGCCCACATTCCGGCCCGATTCGGTTGTCGATCCGGAGTTCCCTGGCTTCCTCGGCAATGTGGAGGCGCTGGGCGTGCTCACGGGCGAGAACACGGCCAGTTGGCGAGGCTATTTGCGCGCCCTGGCGGCGCGGCGGTCATATTTCAAGTCGCTGGGCGCTACCGCAACCGATCACGGTCACCCCACCGCGCTCACCGAAGACCTGAGCGAAACCAGCGCAGCCAGCCTGTTTGAGCAGGTCATCCAGGGAACAGCGTACGCCGCCGATCTCGAAATCTTCCGTGGCCAGATGCTGACCGAGATGGCCCGCATGAGCCTCGAAGACGGCCTCGTGATGCAGATCCATCCCGGGTCTGTGCGCAACCACAATGCCCAGATATTTGCCAGGTACGGGCGCGACATGGGCGCCGACATTCCGCAGCAGACAAATTACGTTGAGGCGTTGCGGCCGCTCCTGAACCGCTTTGGCAACGAGCCCAACCTGACCATCATTCTGTTCACGCTCGACGAGACCACGTATAGCAGGGAACTGGCGCCCCTGGCCGGCCACTATCCCTGCCTGAAGCTGGGTCCGCCGTGGTGGTTCCACGACAGCCCTGAGGGGATGCGTCGCTTCCGCGAATTGGCGACCGAGACGGCCGGTTTCTACAACACCGTCGGGTTCAACGACGACACGCGGGCTTTCCTTTCTATACCCGCCCGGCACGACGTTGCGCGCAGAATCGACGCGGGGTTCCTTGCGCAATTGGTGGCCGAACACCGCATCGACGAGGATGAAGCGATGGACCTCGCCGTGGAGTTGACGGTAGGGCTGGTGCGGAAAGCGTATCGGCTCTGATTTCCTGTTGTCCTCCTGAGCGAAGTTAGGCGCAATTTTTTGCGCCTGGCTGACTCGAAGGATCTGCATTTTGGATGCCCGATGATGTTTGGGATCCGTCCACCGCCACTGACTTCACTGAACCGAGTTACGCGCGTACCTTGGCCAGCACCTCGAGATACGCCTTCGCGGCCTCCGTGATGATTTCCGGTTTGCCCTCATCGATAGCGGCCAGGTTGACGAGGTCGCTCCCCACACCCAGCGCACGCGCCCCCGCGCGAATGAAATCCTCGGCGGTCTTGAGCGTCACGCCGCCGGTCGGGATCAGCTTCAAGTGTGGAAACGGCGCGAGCAATGATCGCAAATAGCTGGCGCCCCCCATGGCGGAACATGGAAAAATCTTCACGTAGTCCGCTCCGGCGCGATGGGCGGTGATGACTTCGGTCGGCGTCAGCGCGCCGGGAATCGACAACTTGCCCGC
>DASXGD010000419.1:0-7115 GCA_036489245.1 Occallatibacter sp.
ATACGAGGACTCGGGAGATCTGGGCAAGGCGCGGGACTATTACCAGAAAATCCTGGCGTCGAATCCCAAGGACATCGGGGCGACGATTGACCTGGGGCGGATCCGGATCAAGAGCGGCGACGCGCAGGGCAGCCTCGAGCCGCTCAACCGCGCCTATAGCCTGGCCGTGCAGATGGACAACCAGGAGCAGAAAGCAATGAGCCTGCATCTGACCGCGGTCGCCTACCGCATGCTCAGCAAGCCCGAAGAGGTTCTGCGCAGCGAAGGCGAGGCACTCACGATCTGGCGCCAGATCGGGCAGCAGCGCGGCCTGGCACTCAGCCTTAACGAAATGGCAAAGGCGCAGGCGGCTTTGGGCGATGCCAAGAGCGCGACGGCGAATTTCAGCGAGGCTTTGCAGATCCGCCGCGACATAGGAGACAAGCGCGGGCTGGGCGACACCCTCATCGATATGGGCAACATGGCCGATGACCGCGGGGACCACGATGGAGCGCTCAAGATGTACAAGGAAGCGCTGGAACTGGAACGCGAAATCGGCAACGAAAGCATGCAGGCAGTGTGCCTGAACAATATCGGAAGCGTGTACTCGGAGAAAGGCCAGTACGAGGACGCACTGACATACCTGCAGCAGGTTCTGCAACTCGGAGAGAAGTCGAAAATCCCGCAGGATATCGTCAATGCGCTGCACAATCTGGGCCAGGCGCTGACGAGCATGGGGGAATACGACCAGGCTATTTCCTACTACATGCGAGCCTTGGAATTGCGCCGCAGCATCAATGACATGCGCGGCGCAGCGCTGGAATCGTACGGCCTGGGCGGCTTGTTCGATTACCAGGGCCGGTTTGGAGCTGCGATTCACAGCAAAGAGGAGGCCCTGAAGACCTTTCGTGATCTGAAAGACAGGACCTTCTGGATGGGGGAGATTCTCGGCGGCTACGGGCAGGCGCTGATCCTGGCGGGGCGCATGGACGAAGCGAAGAGTTCGCTTGACGAAGCGCTCGGCCTGGCGCGCGAGTTGAAGAATGACGGCCTTGTCGCACAGACGCTCGGCTTTCAGGGCGACGCGCTCTTTTACAAGGGAAACTTCGCTGCGGCTCATTCCCTCTACGACCAGGCTTTGCAGGCCGCGGTCCGCAGCAAGGAAACGGAGAGGATTCTGCTGGCGAAGATTGCGCTGGCCAAAGTCGCGGTACGGGAAAAGAAGGGATCGGCCGTGGTTCCCAATCTTCGCGCGCTGATGCAGCAGGCAGACGAGGGCGGGTTGAAATACTCAGCGGTCGAGTGTTCTGTCTTTATGGCTGAGGCGATGCTGGGTGCGCGCGATGCTTCGCATGCCCGGCAGGAACTCGACCGCGCCCTGCTGCGCTCGGACAAGCTGGGCCAGCAGGCGTTGAGCGCCCAGGCGCATTACCTGCTGGGAGCTATCGGCCGGGACGGCAAGGACACTGGCGAGGCCCGGGACCATTTCCGCTGGGTGGTGAATATTCTCGACACGATGAAGAAGGACCAGGGTGCGGAAAGCCTGCTGCAGCGTGCGGACTTGAAACAGATGTATGAAGATGCTGCCAACTGGCTCAAGGCAGCTACTCCATAGGTGGTGGTGCATTCGCAAGTTGAGAGGCTTCCGTCAGCGGCTAAAGCCGAGAACGGCACGACTGAAGGGCATACCTCAGGGGCTAAAGCCCGCGATGATTTCTTGCCTTTTCGCCGGGACTAAAGTCCCGGCCTACCGCCCGATCAAGCCTTTTTGCCTACCGCCTGATCAAGCCTTTTTGCCTACCGCCTGATCAAGCCTTTTTGCCTACCGCCCGATCAAGCCTTTTCGCCTACCGCCTGATCAAGCCTTTTCGCCTACCGCCTGATCAAAGCGTTTGCGCGGGGACTAGTGTCCCGGCCTACCGCTTTCTTAAAAGCCTGAACACTGGCCCGTTTTCTTGGTTGCCGTGTTTCCTCCGCCGCTGATAGCCGCATTCGCCGTGCAGCTCAGAATTCCCTTGACGTGATTCGAGAGCACCTGGGTCGGACCCAGATTGGCAAGGTCCGTCACGCTCCCTCCCACGGTGTTGTTGTCAATCGAGGTCGAGGCGAGATTGGCGCTCACCAGAAGATCGCCGGAGACGTTGTTGCCGGGGCATCCGGATGAGGCGCCGATGAGGACCGGCGTCGCGCTGGCGACCACCTGCAAGCCGCCACCGATCACCGCGCCGCACACCTGGGCCGGCACTGCGGATTTCGGAAGCGCGAGGATCGCCAGGTTGCCTTTGATGGTTACCGGGGGACCGATCGAGAATGTTCCTCCACTTACCGTGACGTTTCCACTGACGGATGCGTTGGAGAGTGCGAGCTTGCCGCCCAGTTCCGTCACGCTGCCGGCGACTCCGCCGCCGACGAAGATGCAGGTCTGCCCGCTGGTCACGACGAGGCTGCCCTTGAATGTGCCGTTGTAGACGCCATTGCATTTGGTCCCCGAGGCAGGAACGGAGGCGAGGACCGTCAGCGTGAAGGGCAGAGTTGACGGTGCGCCGGCTCCGTTTTGGGCGCTGAAGCTGATGGGGAAGATGCCGCTCACGGAGGGGGATCCGCTCAGGGTGCCTGTGCCGTTTTTGTTGTCGACAAAAGTGACCCCGGCGGGAAGAACTCCTGCTTCGGTAAGAGTCGGCACGGGGTAGCCGGCGGCAGTAATGGTCACTGTGCCCGGGCTGCCAACGACAAACGTTGCGCTGGAGGGTCCGGAAATAACGGGCGGGGATGAAACGCTGTAAGTGACGGTTTGCGAATTGGTGTTGGTTGCCGAATCCTGCACCTGCACGGTAAAGCTGTGCGGCCCGGGCGTCGTGGTATCGAATTGCGCTCCGTTGGAAACGGACGTGCCGGGAGTATCGTTCGCGGAGCAGCTTGCCACGGATAGATACGGTCCGATGGAGGAGCCGGCGCCGGCGTTGACGGCCGAGCAGGAGTACTTCGCCAGGGTTGTGGCGTCGGCTTCGCCCTGCGTGTAGGTCGCTCCGCTGACAGGCTGGGTGACGCTGATGGTGGGCAATTCGTTCTGGGTGAGGTAGGTCATAACCCAGCAGGAGGTGGTTCCGCCGCTGCCGCCTTTGGCGCCGCCGCTGGTGTCTCCGAGGGCGAATGTGTCGATCTGGTTGCTCTGGAACAGGGGCGTGGCGCCATTCGGATCGGGTGTGCAGGGGTGGACCGCGTCGGGGCCCTCGCCTTTCAGGAAGCCGACCGAGGGCAGACCGCTGGCAGAGGTCAGATTGGGAAATCCGAAACTGAAAGGCAAGGGAGGAACGCCGCACTGCAACGGCACATTCTCTGACGGGACATCCGCAGTGCAGAAGAAATTGAAATTGGTGCCCAGCTCAGCGTCAAACGGATTGCCGGAGGAGCCGCACGATCCCGCGGGAGGACATGTAACCTCGAAGAGCACGGCCGTGTCCTTACCCGGGCCTCCGCCGTTCTGGTAAACGAAGCACTCGGCGGTCTTGAACTTCTGGTTGGCCTCGACCAGCGCGTTGCAAGCCTGCTGACTCACGGGAATCGCCGAGACTACCATCTGCAATTGTTGGCTGGTGTCGGTTTCCTGCGCGGTGAAGGTGTAGCCGCTGGTCGGGCTTCCCTCGACGAAACCTCCGTTGATATTGAACACGGTCGGTGTTGTCTGGCCGGGCGCGACCGTTCCTGTCTGGCTCTGGCCTTGCGGGGTGAAGGTCCAGCTGAGGATGTCCTGGTCATCGTTTCCGCCGCCGGTGCCGGCGGTGAATCCGACATAGGCGCTGGAGCCGCTGAGCCCGATGGTGGTGATATCGAAGAAGACACCCCCCGGGAACAAGTCGACGCCGTCGAGAACGACATCAAGCGTAGAACAGGTCTGCGTGCCGGTGACGCCGCACGTGGATAGCGTGGAGGGCGTGTAGGTGATGGCCGCAACGTGAACGTTGCCGTCGACCAGATTGATCTTGCCGGTGAGGTCGTTGTACTTGAGAGAACAAGTCAAGTCGACGCTGTTGGCACTGATGCCGCCGCAGTTCTGAATGGTGACGTCGTCGCTGCTGGGGTCTACGCCGGCGCCATTGGGATAGGTGTTGAACTCGATCGCGACGCTGTTCGAAATGCCCGTTGAGGAACCGCAACCGCTGCTGCTGCCCCCGAACCCGATGCCGCACCCGCCAGCTCCCAGGGCCGACAGGCTGCTGTTCTGAATCACAAACGCAAACCCATCGGCGTCATAGGTTGACGTACTTCCTAATTGAAATGAGAAAGTGGTCGTGAATCCGCCGGCCACGGGCTGCGGGGCCTGGTACCACGCCGAGGTAGCCCAGCCTCCCTGATTGACGGTGAGGCGAAGGACGGAAGAAACGGACGACTCCGGCGTTGCAGGAGGCGCAAAGGAGGGCGAACCGGAATAACCGCTGTTGATGCCATTCAACGTCAGGCAGCTTTGATTCATGCTGAAGTCCGGCGAATAACCGGGAGTGGATGGACAACCCTGTGCCGAAGCGAGCGTAACGCCGATTGACATGCCCAGAACTGCGAGTGTGGCTATTCTGCTTGACCGCGCGATTGCTGCTGACATTGTTCTCCTTGCAGATCCGGTTCACTTAGAAAGACGAAATTTTAATTCGAATACAACAGAGGCAAGACAGGCGGCGAAAGCGAACCGCCCAGTGCGCATCACCGTTTGACTGAGTAAGACCAAAGCACGCTGTCAGATTGCCATGGTGGGATGGCACCGATCTCCGGGCGCTCGAGGCCGCACAAGCGAACTCAAGTGACGCGGTTGGGATTTGTCGGAGGCAGCCCTTTTTCCGGGCGGCGTTCTACACGCTAGTGAATGGCGGGTCACTTGTCAAGAATGTTGGTCAAAGTGGGAGTAAATATGTTTGCGGATTGGGACGGGTCTGTTTCCACTGCCAAGTGGAAGGCTATCGACAGCGGGATCTGGGTGATTGATTTTCCGATCTTCGCGCAAGGACCGCAGTGTTTCGGGAAATGCCGTAGAATTCACTAACCCGAAGGATATGCCTGAATCGCCGCATCCAGTTCATGCTTATATCGACGTCGTATTTTCTGATCGCCCGCAGCAGGTGGTTTCGATAAGCGAACTTCCCTTCTTCATCGGGCGAGGAAGAGACGGCGGCAATCATTTGGCCATCGATGATCTGCGCATCTCGCGCAGGTGCGCGGCGATTTTGGCCGGGCCCACCGGGATCTGCATCGAAGATCGCGGTCAACTCAATGGCATTTTCGTGAACGGCAAACCGACCCGAACGGGAGCGCTGGCCGACGGCGACCGGATCCGGCTGGGAATCGACGATGGATGCCAACTTGTTTTCCGGCTGCACCCGGAGGCGCACTCCCAGGTAGAAGCGGTCACGAAGTTGCGAAGTCTTCTGGGCTCTTTTGGCGGCGACTCCGCCAACGAACTCAAGGGGCTGCGGCTGCTTCTCGAGGCGACGTCCCTGCTGCACTCGCAGCTTCCGCTGGAATCGGTACTGGCGGCGATGCTCGATCACGCGATCGTGATCACCCACGCCGACCGCGGAATGCTGCTGGAGCCGGACGGGGCGGGCGGATTGCAGGTCAGGGTGGCGCGGGGGCGGGATGCGGAGAGTTTCGCACCGGAAACGATGAATCCGAGCCGGTCGGTGCTGGCGAGGGCGATCGAGCTTGAATCGGCGGTGATCAGCGAGGATTTGAACCTGGCGGATCAAAACCTGCAGAGCGCACTAAGCGTCGTAGTGCAGTTGTTGCGCTCCGCGGTGGTGATTCCGTTGTATGGAACGCAGTACGGGACGGCTGGGCCGACGATGGAGGTTGCGCGGCACCAGTTGCTGGGGGCGGTGTACCTGGATTCCCGGCGGACTGCGACCTTTTCAGCGCTGGACCGGCAGATCCTGGATGCCCTGGGCGCGCAAGCCGCCAGCATTCTTGACAATGCCCGGCTGCTCGAACGGGAGCGGGAGCGCCAGCGCCTGGAGCAGGAACTGAGCATCGCGCGCGAGATCCAGCAGGCGCTGGTGCCGCAGGGGCTCCAGGACTACCCCCACCTTGCAGTCACAGGAATTCACCGGCCCTGCTACGAGGTGGGCGGGGATTATTTCGATGTCTTTCCAGTGCCCGACGGCCGAATCGCCATCATGATTTCCGATGTCGCCGGCAAGGGTCTCGGGGCCGCCCTGCTGACAACCATGCTGCAGGGGGCGCTCTCGGGGATGACGCTTGGCGTCGAGCCGGTCAAGGTATTCAATCACCTGAACAGCTTTCTTTGCGACCGCGCGGCGGTGGGCCGTTACGCAACCATGTTTTTCGGACTACTGGATCCCGACGGCGGACTCGAGTTTGTCCGTGCCAGCCATCCCTCGCCGTTGCTTCTGCGGCGAGGCGAGGTCGACGAATTGTGTTCCGGTGGATCCTTCCCCATTGGCCTGCTCGAGCAGGCGTCGTTCAAGGCTGAGCATATCCAGCTCGAACCCGGGGACACGCTGTTGCTGTACACGGACGGAGTGACGGAGGCCGAGGATCGAGACCAAAACCAGTTCGGAGCGACGCGACTTAAGGAAGTTCTGGGCCGGCATCAGGACGGTTCTCTGGCCGAAGTTCAGGCCGGAATTTTGAGGGCGGTGGAGCGGTTTGCCGAGGGGGCCAGCCAGTCAGACGATATCACTCTTCTGGTCGTCCGATATCGGCGTCCGGAGGGCGGCGCCGCCAGGGCTGCGACCGAAAGCCCGCGCGGACCGCAGCTGCCTGTGTAACGGTACATTAACAATTGGCGGGTACGATGACGGAGGCCCCACGGCAAATCCAACTCCCACGAGTCCGGTCAGGAAACCTGGACAGGAAACTTGGTCAGGAAATCCGGTCAGGCAATCCGGACAGGCAAGGAGAGAAGCATGACAATTTCGACTGAGTCTATGGAAGGTGACATTACCCGGGTGCTTCTGGATGGGCGGCTGGATATTCAAGGAGCGGCTGCGATCGATTTACGCATGAACGTGCTGGCGGGGAGCAGCAAGTTTCTCCTGGTTGACCTGTCCAAGGTGTCGTTTCTGGGCTCCATGGGCCTTCGTTCTATCATTGTCCCGGCCCAGGCGGTTCGGCGCCGCGGGGGAAAA
>DASXGD010000451.1:0-3692 GCA_036489245.1 Occallatibacter sp.
CAAGTATGGCGCCGACCTGATCAAGATCTGCGCGACGGGCGGCGTGCTCTCGAAGGGCGACGATCCGCAGGCTTCGCAGTACACGCTCGAGGAGATGAAGGCGATCGTGGCGGATGCGCATCGCCTGGGGCGCAAGGTGGCTGCTCACGCGCACGGAGCGCAGGGAATCCTGTGGGCCAGCGAGGCGGGGGTGGATTCGATCGAGCACGGCAGCTACATCAACGACGAAGCCATCGCGGAGATGAAGAAGAACGGCACCTACCTGGTGCCCACGCTCTATCTCGAAGACTGGATGCTGGAGAAGGGAAGCCTGCCGCCGTTCTATCACCAGAAGATGGTCGATGTGAGCGCGGTGGCGAAGGGGAACATCAAGCGGGCCATGCAGGCCGGAGTGAAGATTGCGCTGGGAACGGATGCCGCGGTCTACCCGCACGGACTTAACGCGCATGAACTTGATGTCTACGTGAATCAGATCGGGATGACTCCGCTCGCTGCCCTTCAGAGCGCGACCGTGAACGCGGCCGACCTGATGGGTTGGACTGCGAAGACGGGCGCGCTCGAACCCGGCAAATGGGCCGACATCATTGCCGTCGACAAGAATCCCCTCGACGACGTCCGGGTATTGCAGGACGTCAAGTTCGTAATGAAAGCAGGAACGGTCTTTAAGAATGAGACGAAATGAACGTCGTGGATTCGTGATAATGCGAATTGCGGCGGGGAGCTTCCTGAATCCACTTCTTTACATCTCGCCGCACCGCCTGCCACACTAGGGAGTGGACACCCAAACAATCGTAATTCTCGATTTCGGCTCGCAATACACGCAGCTCATCGCGCGGCGTATTCGCGAGCTGAATGTTTTCTCTGTGGTGCTGCCGTGCACCGTGCCGCTGGCTGAAATTCGGGCTTACCAGCCCATCGGCATCATCCTCTCCGGCGGCCCTTCGTCGGTGTACGACGCCGATGCGCCGGTGGCCGATCCGGAAATGCTCAATCTCGGCCTGCCAGTCCTGGGCATCTGCTACGGCTTGCACTTCATCGTGCACCATCTGGGTGGAAAGGTGCGTTCGGCGCCACGTCGCGAATATGGCCATGCGGACGTCAACATAGCAATTTCGAAGACGCCCCTCTTTGCTGGCTTGCCGCCAACCATCCAGGTCTGGATGAGCCATGGCGACGAGGCTCTCGAGCTGCCGGCTGGCTTCCATCGCACGGCTGCCACTTCGAACGCGCTCGCCGGCATCGCTCACGAGGAGCGACGGATCTGGGCAGTGCAATTTCATCCTGAGGTGCACCACACACCGCTGGGACCGCAACTTCTCAGGAATTTTGTTTTCTCAATCTGCGGGGCGCGCGGGGACTGGACGCCGGCGCATTTTGTTGAAACCACGGTTGCTTCGATCCGGAAGAAGGTAGGGACGGATCACGTCATCTGCGCTCTTTCGGGCGGCGTCGATTCATCGGTCGCGGCCATGCTGGTCCACAAGGCGATCGGCAGCCAGCTCACATGCGTCGTCGTCAACAACGGCGTGCTGCGCAAGAATGAATTTCAGAACGTTCAAAAGAATCTGCGCGACAAGCTCGGGCTGAACCTGGTGGCCGTCGACGCGAGTGAGCGTTTCCTCAGCCGTCTGGCGGGGATTGTCGATCCGGAGACCAAGCGGAAGCGCATCGGCGCGGAATTCATCGCCGTGTTCGACGACGAAGCCGCGCGCATCTCTGAACAGACCGGCGGCGTCGACTGGCTGGTGCAGGGTACTCTTTATCCCGACGTGATCGAATCCAGCAGCGTGAAGGGCCCCAGCCAGACGATCAAGAGCCACCACAATGTGGGGGGCTTGCCCGAAACGATGAAGCTCAAGCTTATCGAACCGCTGCGCGATTTGTTCAAAGACGAAGTGCGGCGCATCGGACGCGACATGGGCATGCCCGAAGATATCCTGGGCCGCCAGCCGTTTCCCGGCCCGGGTCTGGCGGTGCGCATTCTTGGCGAAGTGACGCCCGAACGGGTCGCGTTGCTCCAAGAAGCCGACGACATCGTGGTCAGCGAAATCAAAGCCGCCGGCCTCTACACCAAGATCTGGCAGAGCTTTGCGGTGCTGCTTCCGGTCATGAGCGTGGGAGTGATGGGCGACCAGCGCACATACGCCTATACCGCCGCCGTGCGCGCCGTGCACTCGGAAGACGGCATGACGGCCGATTGGACGCCGCTGCCGTATGAGGTGATGAAGCGGATTTCAAACCGCATCGTGAACGAGGTGCGGGGAATTAACCGCGTGGTCTACGACATTACTTCCAAGCCGCCTGGCACGATCGAGTGGGAATAGACTGGCCGCCGGAAGAAAGCGACTTCGGCACCATTGGTGCCCACACCAATGAAAACAGTTGATTGAATCGGCACGTGGCGTTTGGTGGCTGTCCTATTGAGCATCGGGCTTCAGGACTGGTGCCCGCAGAGGCGTGGTCTCGATCTCGATCCGCGTGTCTTTGGGGAAGACCACGTCCTGGCCGCTGCGCAGGAAGTTCTCGTAGACGGAAAGTCCTGCCGCGTAAAAACCCATGGCGGCGGCGAAGTTCCGACTTCCGGCCGCGATGCCAACGACGCGGCCCACAAGACCAAATCCATTGGAAGCGACACCGGTCTGCACGGTAATGTTTCCGTCGGTATCGAGAGCACGGCTGGCGAGAAGGCTAAGCAAGATCGGTGCAAGTGCGCTCGCCTTGTTCTTTGGTGTGATGGTCCCCTCGGCATCCAGATTGAGGCTCTGTTTTCCCTGCGTCGTGGCTCCAGCAAGCGCCCCTTCGACAGGACGATCCGCTGCGCTGGCTTCAGGGAACTGCACCTGCTGAAATGTGAAGCGCAATTTGCCGTTTCGCCCCAGCAGGCGCGCGGGCTGCGCGGTTGTTACGTGCCCTACCAGCACCGAGCCCTGCGGAACCACCAATTGCTGATCCTTGTCCAGGACCGGCTCAACTACGAGCGCCCGCACCTGATCGCCTGGCTTGGCTGTCGCGGAGCTGAGTTCACCGGTCAGCAGGGCGTGGACCGACCACGTCTCGGGCTTGCCCGGATTTCCGGGCACAGGCGCGGCCGGCGGATCCGGTGTTTCGGGCGGGGCGGGAAGGGGGAGCGGTGCAGCCAGCTCAAACATCCAGGATGTGTGCGCCGGGATGCGTTCCGGGTGATACGGAAGCTGGTGATAGAGCATCAGCTTCGCCCGGTCCCCCAATCCCGGATCGGTGAAGAACGCGATCTGATCGTGGATCCGGGTTTTCGCCTCCGCCCATCGGCGCGCGATAAACGATTGTTTTGGCCTCACCCCGGAGGAGGCGAGGTGCAATACCATGGCGCCCGTGGTTGCACCGCTCGTGGCAAGTTCCAGGGGGCCGCCTGGCAAAGTTAGCTCATCAAACTTCACCTGCGCGTCATGAAACGGAGTGAAGTCTCCGTTCAGCCGGCCGTGCCAACGCTCCTTCGAGTCCGGTACCAGTCTGGTCACGGTGCCATGGATAGGAGTGTCCTTCGGCACGGCCAGCTTTCCATTCACATAGAGCGGATAGACCAGGCGAGCCTCAATGGCCTCGCCGGCCTTCATCGGGTAGTGGCGTTGGATCTCGACCTGGAGGCTTGTCCCCGCTGCAAGAACAGGTTGGGCCGGTATTGGTTTGGCGGATTCATTTGCGGAAGGCGGTGG
>DASXGD010000452.1:0-1989 GCA_036489245.1 Occallatibacter sp.
GGAATTCAGCTCAACGGAGTGCCGGCGCAGATGTTGCTGCGGGAAGCGTTCAACGTCGAGGACGATCACATCATCGGGGCGCCGGCGTGGGTGAAGACCAAACGCTACGATGTGCAGGCGAAAGTAGCGCCGGAGGATGCGTCCAGGCTAGATAAGCTCAAAATCGACGAGCGCCGCTCGATGCTGGTGCCGCTCCTTGTTGAACGCTTCAACTTGAAATATCACCATGAGACGCGTGAACTGCCGGGATACGCCCTTGTGGTTGCCAAGGGCGGCCCGAAGATGAAAGTCAGCGACATTCAGCCCCCACCCCCCAAGCCGCCGGATGCGCAAGGCAATGGCAAGGCCGACGGCGCCGATCCGAAGCCCGACGGGCCGGGAGGCGACAGGCCGCGAGGGCCCAGGCTTATGATGCGCCCAGGCCATCTCGACTCGGAGGGAACCAACACCGGGATGCTGGCTCGGGTTCTCTCCCAGCAGCTCAGCCGGACGGTCACGGACAAGACCGGACTCAAAGACAATTACGATTTCACGCTGCAATGGACGCCGGACGATGCTCCTCCGCCGAAGCCCGGCGGCGCGGACGGCGGTCCCGCTCACAATGACGGCGGGACGGACGATGCCGTGGGCCCATCCCTGTTTACCGCGTTGCAGGAGCAGCTCGGATTGAAACTGGAATCGACCAAAGGGATGGCGGATGTGATTGTGATTGACCACATCGACGCGCCCTCGGAAAATTGAGCACTGGCCGGGAGTGACGTGCGTGGGGCGACGTCTGGCGATCATCCTGCTGTTCCATGCCCTTGCATGGGTCTGCGCATCGACGCCGGCCTTTGCCTCGAAATATTCCGGGCAAGTCACCTTCGGCGGATTCGGGGTTCCGGGTGCGACGATTACCGCAACCCAGGGTGAAAAGAAGGTGACCGTAACCTCGGACGAAGGCGGCAGTTATCGGTTCGACGATCTGCCTGACGGGCAATGGACGATCGAGATTGCGCTGCAGTGCTTCGCGACGATTCACACCGAGGTGACGATCTCCCAGAATGTGGCCCCAGGCCGGTGGGAGTTGCAACTGCTTCCGCTCGACGAACTGAAGGCGCTAGCCAAAACCCAGCAGCCTGACAATACGCCAAGAGCGCAATTGCAAGTGGAAGCAGACAAGACCGCGACGGCAAGCGCAACGGCAACGGCTGCCCCGACCGCGCCACAGGAAATTCCCAAGCCGTCCGGCGACGCCAGCCAGGAAAGCTCGGATGGATTCCTGGTGAATGGCAGCGTCAACAATGCGGCCACATCGCCGTTCTCGCTCAACCAGGCTTTCGGAAACAAGAGGGCGAATTCGAAGAGTCTCTACAATGGCGGGATTGCATTCGCGTTTGATAACTCGGTGCTTGATGCGAAGCAATACTCCATCAGCGGAATCGAGAGTCCCAAGCCGGCCTATAACCGCATGACCGGTGGCCTGACCTTCGGCGGCCCGCTCAAGATTCCGCATGTCCTGCTCCGAGGGCCAAATCTTTTTCTGGCCTACCAGTGGACGCGCAATCGCACCGCGCAGACAGTCTCAGGTCTTGTGCCGACCGAAGCGGAGCGGAGCGGCAATCTGCTCAATGCGGCGGGCCAGCCGGCAACGATCATCGATCCCGCGACCGGCCTGCCTTATCCCGGCAGCGTGGTGCCTGTCAGCACCCAGGCGCAGGCGCTGCTCGCGCTCTATCCTCTCCCGAACTTCAGTGGCAATCCGCTCTACAATTTCCAGATCCCGGTGCTGAACAGCACCCACCAGGATGCGCTGCAAACCCGCGCGGACAAGACACTGGGGCGCAGGGACCAGCTCTATGGAACATTCAACATGCTGAGTTCGCGGGCCGATGCCGTGAACCTGTTCCAGTTTGTCGATACCACGAATACGCTGGGGATCAATGCCAACATCAACTGGTCGCATCGATTCAACCAGCATCTGTTTGTGTACGGCTCATATCACTTCAG
>DASXGD010000489.1:0-2465 GCA_036489245.1 Occallatibacter sp.
AGGCCTGTTCCACCTGGTTCACGGTGCCGGAGAAGCGGATCATGTTGCGGCTTCGAGCGGTGGAGTCGATGGAGAATCCCTGTTGCTGGAGCCACGCCTGGACCTGCTCGATGTCGGATTGAGCCATGCCGAACCGGGCGGCAAACTGGTCGGGGGTGAGCCACTGGTGGTACTGGGGCGAGGACGGATCCTGCTGGGCTGCGAGCAGGGCTTCAAGATCGGCCTGCTGCGCGGCAGAACGGTTGAAGTAGAGGCTGATGCCGTCGAGGCGGGTATCGGCGGGCATGCGGCCGGCGTCGTTCTGGGGCAGCGCAAGCGGATGCTGCGACCCCTGAAGGGGCGACATTTCAGACCTGGTGATTTCGGCTCTGATGCGGCGCGCGGGCGACTGGGCGCCCAGCAGACCGGCCATCATCGTGCAGGCAACCAACATGGCGCATAGGCGAAACGTTCCTTGCTGAAAGGGTGCAAATACGTTCTTCATAAATATCCTTTGATCCAGAGGCCTTGAGTCTTTGCGTGCAGGGACGTGCGAAGTCCAGGTTGACGGCAAATCGAAGCCAAAGAACGGAGACAGAGCATTATTGCATCGTCACCGCAGTTCGGGCCTCCCTATGGGTCACGCCGGCTCGGCACTCAGGGTTCGCGATCGCCATATTTAGCCTACGACAGCGCGGACACGCACCGATTTGGGCCGGAGCACTCAGGGCTCCGTGCGACACGGCGAAGGCCGGAAGTTCGCATCGTGGAATGCCCACTAAGAACGATCGGAAACGCCAACTACATAGACTCAGAATCTTTCACAAGGTTGTGGAACCGGGCCAAATTTTAGGGCTCGAGGGCGGGGGAGAAGGGGTCCTTGGGTGGTGGCTCCAAGGTTCATAGCATGATTGACGCCCTGAACCGCGAGTCCTTCGACTGCGCTGCGCTCCGCTCAGGATGACAAGCTGAAATGCGGTGCGTGGATGACAAGGTTAAGTGTGGTGCGAACTGGGATGACAAGGTTAATTGTGTAGCTGATTCAGGGGACCGGATCTAGGGGCAGGTTGAAACCAGGCTGGTTGAAACAGGGCTCGTGGAGCCGGGCCGGAGCAGTTCGAGGGGGGCCGAGGCAGCGGGACGCGGCACGAAGCATTGGGCGCGCCAGGCGACGGAGAGTTTTTCGCGGCTCAGCAGCTTGTGAATCTGCCCGCGGGCATGATCGGCCCAGGGGCCGGAGCGGTCGAGCCGTATGTAGGCGTGCCAGTGGCGCAGCGCGAGACGCAGTTCGCCTTTGCGCTCGTAGGCCAGAGCCAGGTTGTAGTGGGCGTCGGCATAGCGGGGAGCGAGCGCGATGGCCTGTTGATAGGCGGCGATCGATTCGTCCGGTCTTTCCAGTTCATCGAGGACATTGCCAAGATCGAAATAAGCCAGCACGTATCCAGGATCGGCTTCGGTGGCGCGGCGGTAGAGTTCCTCGGCGCGGCCAAAGCGGCGGAGATGAAAATAGATGGTGCCCAAATTGATATAAGCGGGCGCGAAGTCCGGATCGACGGCGAGGATTTCGTTGTAGATGGCGATGGCGCGCTGCTTGTCGCCGCACTCTTCGGCCTGAACGGCGGAGACAAAGCGTTCCTGCACGCCGCGTGCGTGAACGGTGCGGGGACGCCGCAGCGGAGCGGGCCCGGCGGTTGCGGGTTGACGCGCCACGCGCTCGAAGTCGAACAGGAGCTGGCGTCGGATGGGATCAACCATGGTTCCCGAATGGCGGAAGGCCAAGCGCGACCCGGCGCGAACCAGGCTCGCTTCGAGCAGCGGATTGGCCATGCCGGCGACGGCCTTCATGGCCACGATGGAATGGCGGATGGAGGCGGCCGACACATCATCTTCGCGGAGGGCGCGCAGGGTCCTCAATTGACCGAGGTCCTGGAAGGAGTAGGTTTGCTGCACCGGAATCAGCTCGGCTTTTTCCCATCCCTGCAGCTGGTGCGAACTGATCTGGAGAATCCGTAACACATCCTGGCGGCTATAGCTGGTCACTCTTGTATGCTCCCCGCGGGTGGTCCGGCTCGGCCTTCGGTTTTTCCGCTGCGCATGCCCCGAGGTTGAATCTTTGTTATGCGCAGAGGAACCGCTCTTGCTTGCGATTATGCCAAGAATATGCGTGGATATGCAGACTGGAATTCAAGTTGCAATGAAAAGTCGTGGATAAACAGGTACCTTATTTGGTTCCAATGGCCTGCATTGAAGGATGGGCTGTGGGAATCCGGGGGAAAACCTGAGGATGCATTTGGGTAATCGATGGAGAGGCGGGTGGACCGGCGGGCCGGCGAAGCATGGAGCCGACGGTCAGACTTGAACTGACGACCTGCTGATTACGAATCAGCTGCTCTACCAACTGAGCTACGTCGGCGTCTCCTCAAAGATTGTATCGTCGCACCCGTTTTCGGTAAAGTTGCGGCGAAACCTTTGTCCTTTAAGGGCGC
>DASXGD010000543.1:0-20079 GCA_036489245.1 Occallatibacter sp.
GTCCGATTGCGGGGCGATCGTGGACGTGAACCAGGGCCACAAGAAGACGCCGGACATCACGCATTCTGCCGCGCTGTCGTTGCAGGCGGGAACGGACCTCTCCTGCAGCATCTGGACTCCCGGCTTCAACACCCTGGCCGACGCCGTCCACCAGGGACTGGTCTCCGAAGACCTTGTCACCCAGGCCGCAGAGCGCCTCTACACGGCGCGCTTCCAACTCGGTCTCTTCGATTCTCCCGGTTCCTCGCTGGACCGGATCCCCTTCCAATCGGTTGCATCCAATCCCCACCGCCAGATCTCGCGCCGGGCAGCCGAAGAAAGCATTGTCCTGCTGAAGAACAATGGCGCGCTCCCTCTGAAGAGCGCTCCCGGCCGCATCGCGGTCATCGGTCCCACGGCAGATCAGCTCACTTCCATCCTGGGTAACTACGTCGGCACACCGCTGCACCCGGTCACGCCGCTCGAGGGCATCCAAGGCCAGTTCCGTAGCTCGCCGATTCTTTACGCGCAGGGTTCGACCCTCGCGGAAGGCGTGGGCGTGCCGGTTCCGCGCTCCGCGTTCGGTCTGAGCAAAGGGCTCAAAACCGAGTTCTTCGCCACGCCCGACTGGACCGGCCGCCCGGTGGCCATCGAGACCGAGCCCGCCGTTCAGACCGATTGGGAAAACGCCAAGCCGATGCCCCAGATCGACACTTTCGACTACTCGGTGCGCTGGACCGGCACGCTTTCTGTTCCCGCGCAAGGCCACTATGTGTTCACACTCGAGCCCGGCGACAGCTTTCCCTATTCGCCCACGGAAAGCTATCGCTTCCTTCTCGACGGCAAGGTGGTGTCGGAGGGTTCACTGCGCGTTCCGTTCGACCGGTCGACCACCGGCTCAACGCACGGAACCACGGGAACCGATTCGGGCGCCTCGCCCACCGCGCCTCCGTTGATGGCGTTCCCCAAGCCGGCGGAGATTCCGGTGGACTTCACCGACACCAAGGCGCACGAATTCCAACTCCAGTATTCGCACTCCGGCGATCGTGCCGGCGGCGGACTGACGCTCAAGTGGCAGGCGCCCGCGCAGGCCCAGCTCGATGAAGCGGTCGACCGCGCCAAAGAAGCCGACGTGGTGGTGGCCTTCGTGGGCCTCTCGCCGCAGCTTGAGGGCGAAGAAATGCGAATCAAGATTCCCGGTTTCGAAGGCGGAGACCGCACCAGCCTCGATCTTCCCGAACCCCAGCAGAAGCTGCTCGAAGGCCTGGCCGCGACGGGCAAGCCGCTGGTCGTGGTTTTGCAGAGCGGCAGCGCCGTAGCGCTGAACTGGGCCAACGAACACGCGGCTGCGGTGCTCGAGGCGTGGTACCCGGGTGTCGAGGGCGGCACCGCGATTGCGCGCACCCTCGCCGGCCTGAACAACCCCGCCGGCCGGTTGCCGGTTACGTTTTATGCGTCGCTTGACGGTCTCCCGGCCTTTACTGATTACGCGATCCACAACTCAACCGGGGGACGCACCTATCGCTATTTCACCGGCAAGCCGCTATGGGGATTCGGCTACGGACTGAGCTACTCGAAATTCACATACGGCCCGGTGAAACTCTCGGCTGAGACCCTCAAGGCGGGAGACCCCATTACCGCAACCGTGACTGTCATCAATGCGGGCAAGGCGGCTGGCGACGAGGTCGTCGAGGCCTACCTGAAGACTCCGCAGGAGGGCGGGCCAATTCAGTCCCTTGTGGGCTTCGACCGGGTGACGCTGGATCCGGGCGCGAGCAAGGAAGTCACCCTCAAGATCGCGGCGCGGTCACTCTCGAGCGTGGACGATCAGGGCAATCGCTCGATACTCGCCGGCAAATATACCCTGACCGTGGGCGGCGCCCAGCCGCAGGAAACGGAAGCCAAATCGGAGGCGGCATTTACCGTTACGGGCACGGCGCCGCAGCCGAAATGAACCAAATATCGTGCGGGTGAACCTACCCTTTTCGCCCGCGCGGCATCCAGAGCGCGAATGAAGTTTGCCTTACTCGGTAATCACGCGAACGGCCCACTCAACCAGCGAGACGGGGATCCCGAGTGACCAACATCACACGATTCACCCGGCGCCGTGGTCAATAATCTGAACGAAAATTCATGGACTCGCTCGACCTTCGGGTGATATTCGTTCGTCCATACATTCCTCACTTCCCACTTGTAGCGGAGGAGATTTGTTTTTAGGCATTCTGAAGGAGTCGGCTCCCGGCGAAACCCGCGTTGCCCTTTTGCCGGAGAGTCTGAAATCGCTGATCTCGCAGGGAATCGCGGTGACCGTGGAAGCGGGCGCGGGGGTAGCGGCAGGCGCTTCCGACCAGGCCTATAGCGAAGCCGGCGCAACCGTGACCGCAGATCGAGCTTCCATTCTCGCCGGCGCCGATCTTATTCCCGTCGTGACGGCTCCGGATTCCGCCGGCCAGGCGCAACTCAAGGCCGGCGCCGTCGTGATCGGCTTTCTTCGCCCACTCGATGCGCCCCACGCGCTGCTTACCGCGATCGAACGGCCGGCCACGCTGTTCAGCATGGAACTGGTGCCGCGTATCAGCCGCGCGCAGTCGATGGACGCGCTTTCGTCCATGGCGACCGTGGCCGGTTATAAGGCTGTCGTTTCCGCCGCCGATCGACTGCCCCGCCTCTTTCCCATGCTGATGACGGCCGCCGGCACCATTCCGCCGGCACGCGTCTTTGTGATCGGCGCCGGGGTCGCGGGACTGCAGGCGATCGCCACTGCCCGCCGCCTGGGCGCGGTCGTCGAAGCCTATGACGTGCGCGCCGCTGCCGGCGAGCAGGTGCGTTCGCTGGGAGCAAAATTCCTGGACGTGGACCTCGGCGGCATTAACACGGAAGGGGGCGGAGGCTACGCGGCCGAGCTCACCGAAGAGGCGCTCGATCGCGGCCGCGACCTGATCACCCGTACCGCCGCGCATTCCGACGTGATCATTACGACTGCCCAGGTACCGGGTCGCCCGGCGCCGCGGCTGATTCGCCGCGCGGCGGTCGAAGCGATGCGCCCCGGCTCGGTGCTGGTCGACCTTGCCGCTCCCGCAGGCGGCAATTGCGAGCTGACGCAGCCCGGAGTCACGCAGGAGATCGGGGGGGTCACGCTGCTGGCGCCGCTCAACCTGCCCGCCGAAGTTCCCGTTGACGCCAGCCATCTTTATGCGCGCAACGTTCTCAACTTCATCGGCCTGATCGCGAAGAAGGGCGCCTTGACAGTCGACCTGGGCGACGAAGTTCTGGCCGGCGCTTGCGTAGCGCACGAAGGCAAACCCGTCAACCCGCGCGTGGCCAAGCTGCTGGAAACGGTGCCCGCTACTTGACCTGATGCGATTGTCATCCTGACGCTGAGAGCAGCGAAGGGGAAGGATCTGCGTTTCGGGCTAACTTACGAACAGGTGCGAAGCGCCGATAACCTGCTCAAAGCCGATCGCGGCTAACTCCGCTAAGTGCTAACACCGCTAACTCCGCTAACTGCTAACACCGCTATTCGAGCTACCTATGATGAATCCTGCTGTACTTATCGCTTCTGTCTATGTATTTGCACTGGCTGCCTTCCTCGGCTACCAGGTCATCAGCCGCGTCCCGCCGCTGTTGCACACGCCGCTCATGTCGGCTACCAACGCCATATCGGGTATCTCGCTGATTGGTTCGCTGGTGCTGGCCGGAGCCAGGGGGTATCCGCTGCCCGCGCACATTCTTGGCTTCGTTGCGGTGACCACGGCCACCATCAACGTGGTCGGCGGCTTCGGCATTACCGATCGCATGCTGAAGATGTTTCGCAAGAAGGAAGCCCCTTCGAAGGAGTCCGCCAAGTGAACCCGGCCTCTTTCACAATGACTAGCTATTTCATGGAGGCGACCTATCTCGTCGCTTCGATCCTGTTCATCATGTCGCTCAAGATGATGTCGCACCCCGACACGGCGCGCCGCGGCATGTTCCTCGCCGAAGGCGGCATGTTCGCGGCCATCGTGGGCACACTGATCGGGGCCCACATCGTCACCTGGGTGTGGCTCATCGCCGGCCTTGCCATCGGTTCCGCCATCGGCGCGTGGATGGCCGTGACCGTTCCCATGACCGCCATGCCGCAGCGGACGGCGCTCTCCCACGCTTTTGGCGCGCTGGCGGCGGCGCTGGTCGGCATCGGCGAGTTCATGGTCAACATAAACGAACTGGGGCCGGTCAAGCGCGGCGCCCTGGGCTTTGAAATCATTCTCGGCGCCCTCACCACCACCGGCTCGCTCATCGCCGCCGGAAAACTGCAGGGCATCATCCAGGGCAAGCCCGTCCAGTTCCGGGGCCAGAACATCATCAACCTCAGCATCTTTCTCGCCATGACGGGCTGCTTCTTCTACTTCTGGTTTCATCCCGACGCCAGCGCCGTGTTCTACACCATGCTCGGCATCGCCTTCCTCTTTGGCATCATGCTCGTGATCCCCATCGGCTCGGCCGACATGCCGGTGGTGATGTCGCTGTTGAATTCTTACGCCGGACTGGCTGCAGCCGCCACGGGTTTTGTTCTCGGCAACAACGTGCTGATCATCGCCGGCACGCTCGATGGCTTCTCCGGCTTCATTCTCTCCGTGCTTATGTGCAAGGCCATGAACCGCTCCATCACCAACGTTCTGTTCGGCGGATTCGGAGCGGCGATTGCCGAGGCCACGGCCAATGTCGACGGCGTCATGCGCGAGATCAGCCTCGACGATGCCGCCATGCAACTCGCGTTCGCTAACCGGGTCATCTTCGTTCCCGGATACGGGCTGGCCACGGCGCAGGCGCAGCATGCAGTTCGCGAACTCGCCGAACTTCTCGAAGGTCGCGGGGTCACGGTGAAGTACGCGATTCATCCCGTCGCCGGCCGAATGCCGGGACACATGAACGTGTTGCTGGCCGAAGCCAACGTCCCCTATTCTTCGCTGTACGAGATGGAGCAGATCAACCCCGAGTTTCCATCCACCGACGTAGCCGTTGTCATCGGCGCCAACGACGTAGTCAATCCCGATGCGCGCGACAACCCCAGGTCGATCATCGCGGGCATGCCCATCCTCGAAGTCGATCGCGCCAAGAGCGTCATCGTGCTCAAGCG
The DNA here is from genome assembly GCA_036489245.1 of Occallatibacter sp. Classification (GTDB taxonomy): domain Bacteria; phylum Acidobacteriota; class Terriglobia; order Terriglobales; family Acidobacteriaceae; genus Telmatobacter. The sequence goes on from DASXGD010000543.1 coordinate 5,096, forward strand.
CGGACAGGGCCGCGGTTTTTCCGGCCTCGAGAATCCGCTGTTCTTCAAGTCCTGCACGGCGATGCTCTATGGCGACGCCAAATCAAGCCTGAGCCACCTGGCCCAGGCGGTGCAGCACGTGTAGCGAATTCCCGGCTGGCACTTTTGCCAGTTAACGCGCGATGTGAATTTTCGCTATCCTCGCCTTCACCGCTCGGGGCCGGACACCGGCCGGAGGACGGCGATGATCGCTTGGGTGCATACATTTTTCGCCGCGGCTCCTCTTGCCGCGGTTGCGCTGGCGCTGGCGCTTGGCTATCTTTTTGGCAAGCTCCGCGTTGGCACATTCGTGCTCGGGCCTGTGGCAGCCACGTTGCTGGTGGCGATTGCTCTCGGCCAGGTGGGCATCTCCGTCTCCGGCGAAGTCAAGACCCTGGCTTTCGCCCTCTTCATCTACGCCCTCGGCTACATGATCGGCCCCCAGTTTGTCAGCAGCCTGGGTAAAGCCACCTTGAAGCAGGTTCACCTGACGGTTGCTTCCACCATCGTGGTGGTCGTCACAGTCTGGGCCATGGCACTGGGATTTCACCTCGATAAGGGCACCGCCGCCGGCATCCTGGCGGGCGGAGCCACCGAGTCTGCCGTGATCGGAACGGCGAGCGACGCGCTGGCTTCTCAACCGCTCCCCAAGGAAGACATTGCGCGTATGACTGCCAACATTGGCGTTTGTTACGCCATCACCTATCTCTTTGGAACTTTCTCGGTTATCTTCTTCGCTTCCAGCATCGCTCCGCGATTGCTTGGCATTAACCTGGCACAGGCTTCAGAGGACTACGAACGACTACTCGGCGGTGGAAAATCTCAGCTCGCAGCAGGCCAGTTTGAAGCGCTTCGCCGCGTCGTGGCTCGCATTCATGAAATCGCGCCGGCCGCTTCGGGACGATCTGTCGGTGACCTCGAACAAGCGATGAACGGTGTGGTCATCGAGAAGGTCATCCGTGGAACCCAAACCGTTGTTATCGAGCCAGGCCTGAAACTCCAGACCGGTGATCGCGTGGCCATCGCGGGACGCCGCGAACTCGTGATCGACCATGTCGAACGCATCCTCGGCCCCGAATCTTCCGACGCTTCAGGCTTGGAACTCGTCGCCGAGACGCGCGACGTAGTGGTCACCAACCCTCAGTTCGCCGGTAAAACCATCGCGCAAGTCCTTGCCGCTGCCGATCCCAATATGCGCCGGGGTGTTTTTCTCAGTTCGCTCACGCGGCTGAACCAGCCTCTTCCCATCGCGCCCGAAACCAAACTGGCCATCGGCGACGTGGCCCGCATCGCCGGCTCCCACGCCGATGTAGAGCGCGTTGCCCAACGGATTGGTTACAATTCTCCTCCCGCCGATAAAACTGATTTCCTTTATTTCGGCCTCGGTCTCTTTTGCGGATTCAGCCTCGGCATGCTTGGCGTGCCGTTCGGCGGGGCCCTGCTTGGCCTGGGCACGGGCGGCGGATGCCTGATCGCCGGGCTGTTCTTCGGCTGGTTGCGAGCCAGACGCCCAACCTTCGGCCAGTTGCCCGCTCCCGCGGCCCTCTACCTCAAAGATTTTGGGCTTTCGGTTTTTGTAGCGTGCATTGGCCTCGCTACCGGTCCCGAAGCTCTCAAACAGATCGTGCGCTATGGCGCGGTGCTTCCACTGGCAGGCATTTTGATCTCGCTGGTTCCCGGCCTGTTCGCGCTTTACTACGGCAAGTACGTGTTGAAGATGCACCCGGTGCTTCTCTGCGGCGCCTTATGCGGACGCCAGGCCAGCACACCGGCTCTCAATGCGGTCACACTCGCCGCGGGCAACAACGCTCCCGTCCTGGGCTATACCGTCCCCTACACGATCGCCAACATCCTGCTCACACTGGCCGGCCCGATCGTGGTTCTGATTACATAGCAAGCCGGCGAACGCCCGGCTGCATCAAGAGCTCCTTCTCAAACTCCACCCCGTCCGGCACGGCACAGGCATTCAGCCAGGCGCCGATTTATTGCTCGGCGTAGTAGACCGTATTGGTACGCACAGTCACGCCCGGCTTTTCGACCTTCACCTGGAGCGAATGATATTCGCCAAACTGCGCGGCCGGAGGGGAATCGAAGGTCAGTTCGTAGTACGATTTCGCGTCGGCCATACACGCGGCCACTCCTCCGGGAATGTTCCTGGCTCCAATCAGGATCTGGCCGCCGCTCTGGTGGGCCAGGGCCTGGAGCCCCAGGCTTGCCGCGGTCACTTCATCCTGGTTTGGTACGCCGTTGAAGTAGGCATCCTCGTGTTGGTCGCGCGATTCCGGAGTGCGGAACAGGCTGGATGGAAGCACCACATCGAGTGTCATCTGGGCTTCCCGCAGCGCCGACGAGACTTGCACGAGATTTTCGAAAAAGCCGGCCTTGACGCTCGCGTCATCGGGAGTAAATTGCTTGTTGTTCAGGAGGGGCCAGCCGGCACCCATCCAGACGAGGATAATCCTGCCCGGAATGTCAATCTGCAGTTTTGCAAATTGAGTAAGGGCATTAATCGAAGTGATGAATCGCTGGTTGAGACAGTTGAGTTCTTTGGTGGGATCGGCTTGCGAGACGGGCCCGCCTGGGATCCAAACCGTCATTGGGACCTTGTCCGCATTCGCCTCGTCTGCGCACACGACGGGACGAAGCCCGGCCGTAAGCTCATTTAGTTGGTAACGCAGCACACTGCGATCGCGGGTTGGCGTGCCAGATTTAATCTCCGCACCGGACAACACTGCGATCGACGTGGGGTAAGCCAGGGGTGCGGAGCTTTGACGCAGAAAGTTTTCAATCCCCTTACGGTCATTGGCGAGATCCCGCGAAGAATTGTTGACGGCATCGAGCACCAGCATCACTTGCGGTGGAACGGGAGCCGCTTCGCCATTCACCTGGCGAAAGGACGCGATGGACCGCGGTTGCCGATCTTGCGTCAGTACAAAATCGCCGGCGTTGAGTCCGGTGACCGCATTTCCCCCCGCGTCGGTTACTTCCACATTCAGGACAATGCGATGCTGGGCCCGAAACCGGGCTTCTCTTTCTTCGTGGGTGCGGGGAATCAATCGTGGCGTCTGATTGGATTGCGGCCCGCCGGATTGGCCGCACAGCGCAGCCTGGCTCGACGCCAGCCAGAGCGCAAGACATGCGGAGAGGGCTTGTACGCACCTCGGCCACGACAATCGACTCTACCTCCCGGGAAGGTTGAATCCGCCAATCCGCGGACCCATGTATATCACACTGAGACGTGTGCGAAGCGGCCGGAGACCCTTCGGGCAACGAAAAAGGGCGGCGAAGGTTTCCCCTTCGCCGCCGCCCTGTCTCGGAGGTTTTCTTATCGAACGTCCAGTTCCGCCTTGATTCAGAACTCTCGGTCACTGTCCGCGATTCACCCGGGTTCACTGCAGCAGTTTGGTCACTTCCTGCTCCACGCTGTTGGCCTGGGCGAGTGCCGCGATGCCCGTCTGGCTGAGAATCTCGTACTTCGACATGTTCGAAGTGGCCGACGCATAGTCCGTTGCCTGGATGGCGTTCTGAGCCGATACGATGTTGTCCTGCTGCGTGCTCATCACCTGGCTGATGGAATTCAGGGTGTTGATCTGAGCGCCGATGTAACCGTCTTGCGCAGCCACATCGGTGATCGCGAGGTTAAGATTCGTGAGCGCAGCCTGCGCATTTGCGTTCGTGGTCAGGTCCGTGCCGGACAGATCGATCTGATTGGCCGCATTGGCAACCGGGGTGTAGGTGATGGTGGCGGGAACCCCGCCCGCGGCCGGTGTGTAGGTAATCGAACCCCCTGCATCTCCGACACTGGACGACGAGAGTCCGGCAAAGTACAGAACGTCCAGCGATGCCCCCGCGGCCGATGAGTCGCCGGTGTAGATCGAAATTCCGAGGGCGGAACCGGTGAATACCTGATTCTGGTTGTACGTTGTCGTGGACCCGATGTTACTGATTTCGGCAAGGATCGACTTGTACTCCTGGTCCGCCGCGGCCCCTTGCGAGGAGTTGAGGGTGCCGTTCGAGGCTTCAGTCGCCAGCGTCACGGCCCGGTTGAGCAGGTTCGTCACTTGCGAGAGCGCGCCATCGGCCACCTGCAGCAGGCCGACACCTTCGGTCGCATTGGTGGCCGACTGGGTCAAGGCCTTGGAGTTGGCCTGCAAGCCGTTGACCAGGGAAAGGCCGGCGGCGTCGTCGGCGCCGGAGTTGATGCGCGAACCTGAGGACAACTGCTGCAGAACATTCTGCAGGCTGTTGTTGGTGTTGTTCAGGTTGTTCTCCGCATAGATCGCTGACAGGTTGTTCAATACACCGAGGGCCATGGGACTTCACTCCTTTTTGGGATGCCCCGGTTAAGGAACCGGATCCGGCGGCCTCGGCATTGATCCGGGCGCGGACTGAACCGCTCGCCGGAATCCGTCTGCCGCCTGAACCCTTCAGCCATCTTTGAGGTCTGGGGTTCTACTGCATCCACCTACTTCATCGGAGGGGGCCCGGAATAACTTTAGTGATCAGGCAAAGATTCTTTTTTGGACACTCTGCAGGACTTCGGCACAACTATGTCCTGCAGCAGTCCAGTCGCTGCCTCGAAACGCTCCATCTGCTGTCTCGATTTGATTCACTAACCCGTCCGGTTTTGAGGCACGCGTGCCGGACCTGCGACGGCGGCCGAGGCAATCCGGCCACAAAAAAATCGGCGGCAAGAGGATCCCTCTCGCCGCCATCGGTATTGATTTCAACCGTATTTTGCTCTCTGCCTAACAACCTATGATGCAGAAAGTTGCCGGGTGGTCGCCTGTTGCCTATGCCTCTTAAGAACTCTCGAAAAACAAACGACTTCGCGGCATTATTCGAACGCCGGCTCGCCCGGCGGAGGTTCCTGGCTCAGCATCCCCTGGGGTCCGGGGCCGGCAGGCGGTGGAGGGCTCTGGGGCTTGGCGTCCCGACCGCCAGGCTGGCCATCCCTTTCCCAGCCGCCGCGGCGCTGCATGCGGTCGGCACGGGCGGTCTGCAATTGTTTCCATTGGTCCGGCGATAGCTTGGCGCGAATGGCCAGAAGGAAGCGCGCATTGGCTTTCTCCAGTTCGGCGCGCGTCTGCGCAATCTTATCGATTTGCGCCAGGACCCTGGCCTCGTTCGGCACATCGTCTTGCATGAGCGGCTCCATCTCCAGTTCTGATTTCTCCACCGCCGCACGCATGTCGACAAGTTGCTCGCGATGATTGAGCAGAATGGCGTCCATCGCTTTCCGCTGGTCGTCCGTAAGCTTGAGCTTCTCCACCATCGCCGGATCGTTCCACCAGCGGCCCTGCGGGCCGCGCAGCCCCAGGGCTCGCTCCATCGGCGGCCGGTGCATGCCGAAGCCGGGGCCGCCACCCTGCGGAGGTCCCCCTCCGGGGCCCATATCCTGCGCCATGGCCGCAAGGCCCGTTGTCAGGATCGCGCCCAGGCTCAGATTCATCACAAAAGATACCTTCATCGTCTTTCTCCTCCTGATCGGTAAAAAACTTGAATCAAAACGTCATCGCGCAACAATCCCGCGTCGTCCGGAAGCGATGGGCGTCCAACTGGGCTGCGCTGCTGATTCGGGGGGCTTGAGTTACTGGCTGTTGTCCTCGGTCATCAATTGCGCCAGCGGCTCCATGGCGTTGGGGACCTCGCGCGCCACATCGGTGTCCACCTTGGCCAGTTCTTTCTCCGCCTCGCGCTCATGTTCTTCTGCGAGTGCGCGCTGCTGCCGGGCTTCGCGGGCGGCGGCAATCCTGGCTGCCTCTTGCTGATGCCGGTAGTCGAAGACGCTCCCCCCGGCAGCCCCGATCACCAGCATGGACCCCAGGGACCAGGCTGCCGCCTTCCGCCACACCGCCCGTCTTGACGCGACCGCAATCGGCCGTGGGCGGTTATATACGGCGTCGCTCCAGGCATGGACACTGGCGCGAAAATCGCTCAGCACGGGGTCCAGGGTTGGATCTTCCGCGGACTGCGCAGGCTCGCGCGCAGTCCGCTCTTCGCTCTCCCCCGTATTTTTCCCAGGCTTGTGTTCAAATCTCATTTTCTTCCCCCCAGTTCGCCCCGCACTCTACCCAGCGCTCGCGAAAGGTGCGCTTTCACCGTGCCCTCGCTCAGGCCAGTGGCCCTTCCGATTTCCGCAATGTCCAACTCTTCCACATAGCGCAGCAGAAACACGGTTCTCTGCCGTTCGCTTAGCCCATCCACGGCCCGCCATACCCGCTTCACCTGCTCGCGGGCCAGCAATTGTTGCTCCGGCGAACTCTCTCCGCTGGGAAGCCATTCGCTGGCCTCCTCGGAGTCCACCGCATTGGTCCGCGTGTGGCGCCAGAACTGGACCCGCCGGTTGCGCCAGTGGTCCTTCTGCAGGTTGATGGCGATCCGCATCAGCCAGGTAATGGCGCTGGACTCGCCGCGGAAACTCGACCAGTGCCGGTGCGCCTTCAGAAAGCAGTCCTGGGTCAGCGTCTCCGCCAGGTCCATATCGCGCGTGGAGGCAAGCAGAAAGCGGAAAATCTGCTGGCGATGGGTAGCGACCACACGCGCAAACTCCTCCGCCGACAACTCCTCTGCCGTGGCCATCGTCATCGGTTCCAGTGCGGTGCCGGCTGCCATCACTCAGGTAGACGCCCGCTTCCACTGCAAGTTTACATAGGGACAAAATAGGCGGGATCACACGACGCGTCAGCCGGCGGTTACGCCGATTTTGCGCAAGGCTCCCTCAAAAAGCGGGTCGACTCTGTGGGCTGCGGCTCTAGTCCCACTCCTCGAACTGGCCGGTTTCCTCGTTGAATACCTCAACCACTCCGGTATGGATCTCGTAGTACCAGCCATGCAGAGCAAGCCTGTTTTCCCTGCACCGGGCCTCGACTGCCGGATGCGTGTGCAGATGCGACACTTGCAGCATCACGTTCAGTTGGCTGAGCCGCTTGAGCCGCTCCGGGCCAGCGAGATGGGCGTAGCTTTCCTTCAGCAAACGGGCCGCCGGCTGCGCATAATGCAGCCATCGGGAGGTAGCTGGCACCGAGCGAAGTTTTTCCGGGTCGAGCAGCCCCTTCATCGCACCGCAGGCGGAGTGCCCGCAGACCACGATGTCCCGTACGCCCAGAACGACAGCCGCGTATTCGATGCTCGCGGACACGCCCACCGCGGCATCGTCGCTATACATGGGCACGATATTGCCGGGCGTTCGTTCGACAAAGATCTGGCCGGGTTCGGTGCCCGTCAAGGCCGACGGATCAATCCGCGAGTCGCCGCAGGCCAGAAACAGCGCCAGCGGAAGCTGTTTCTCAGCGAGGCTTTCGTACAGTTCGCGCTTCTCGGGAAAAATCTGGTTGCGAAAATGACGGACTCCGCGCCGCAGATAGTCTTTCTCAACCCCGCCCTCGACCGGCATGCAGTTACTCCGGATGGATGGTTTCCACGAGAGATGGTAATCCGCGCCGGCATCGGGGAGAACTGGCAGAAATACTGGGTGGACTTCTGGTTCGCACGCGCCACCTGCCCGGATCGCAGTTCGCTCTGACCGCTGCCTGCTTCCAAGGCTGAGGGCAGCGTGCCGCAGTTGTTGGCGGATGCTAAACTGGGTCCGGTAAACGCTTTCCGGCCCTCCCAGGAGCCCTCATGCTGCTTGCCGCCCTCCGCGAAGAAGTTCTGCTCGCCAACCGCGAAATTGCTCGCCGCGGCCTCGCGCCCCATACCTTCGGCAACGCCAGCGGTGTCGACCGATCAGGCCCCGAACCGCTGATCGTCATCAAGCCCAGTGGCGTGGACTACGCCGCCCTCACTCCCGGCGACCTTGTGATTACCGACCTCGACGGAAAAATCGTCGAGGGCTCTCTCCGGCCTTCGAGCGATCTCGATACCCACACCCTGCTCTACCGCGAGTTTCCCCAGATCGGCGGCGTTGTCCATACCCACTCGGAGTTCGCTACCTCGTGGGCCCAGGCGTGCCGCCCGATCCCGTGTCTCGGCACCACCCATGCCGATTACTTCCATGGACCGGTGCCGGTCACCGAGCCGCTCACGGCGGGGCAGGTCGAAGAAGCCTACGTGCGCAACACCGGCGCGGTGATCGCAGCCCGTTTCCGGCGCGAAAACCTCGATCCCGTGGCGGTCCCCGGCGTACTAGTGGCCGGCCATGCGCCGTTCGCCTGGGGCAAGTCAGCAATGGACGCCGTGGAGCATGCCGACGTGCTCGAATACATTGCCCGCCTCGCGTTTCGCACCGTGCTTCTGGCAACCGGTGACTGCGAACTCCCGGCCCACGTGGCGCAGCATCATTACCTCCGGAAACACGGTCCGCGAGCGACTTATGGGCAGCGATAATTCTCACGCCTACGATAGCTTACAGAGAGTTCTTAAATTACATAGGACCTTCCCTTTTGGCGTAGGACATCTATGCTTTCCTGCATTATTTTCCCGATCTGATACTAATTGGGAGTGACTCCTCCGCCGGAACGCCGTCTCTATGTCATGCAATTTCAGTGAATTACCCCGAAACGTTTGGCGGGGTCATCCATCTATTCCACATGGCAACCGACGTGCAGTTTATTCTTGGCTAAGGAAAGCCCCCGGAAATGGAGACGAATCTTTCAAACCGCATACAGGCGATTCTGCTGGCTTTGGCCACGGTCGGGATCGTGCTGCTGGCTGTTTTGAACTATCGTCAGGAGATCCGTTTCGAACAACCCGACGACCAGGTGTGGTGGAGCGAGGCCCCCGGCGTCGAGGGTCTTATTGCTTTGCGCGTGCAGCCAGGAGGGCCGGGAAACCAGGCCGGCATTCAGTCTCACGATCTGCTCACCGAGGTCAACAACCATCCGGTCCGTCATGTGTCCGACCTGGAACGGGAGTTGTACCGGACCACCAGCTACGGGCAGGCCTTTTACACCATCACCCGCGACGGCTTCGCGCTCGATGCGCCGGTCAAGGTTATCCCCGTGCCTGTGGATCGCAGCCTGGCCCTGGGATTGCGCGTTATAGGACTGGTGTACCTCGCCATCGGGATTTATGTTCTCTTCCGGCGCTGGACCGCGCCGCGCGCCACGCATTTCTACCTGTTCTGCCTGGTTTCGTTCGCCTTATATGCCCTCAAGTACACCAGCAAGTTGGACTTCCTGGATTGGACCGTTTTCTGGACCAATATCGTGGCCGACTCGTTGCAGCCCGCGCTGTTTTTGCACTTTGCCCTCAGCTTTCCGGAAGAGCGGCTCAAGCGTGCGCACCGCGGCTGGGTTCTTCCACTTATTTATGTACCGGGCGCGGCGTTGCTGGGCCTGTGGGTCTGGGCCATGTTCAAATGGCAGGCCACCGGGTTGCTCAAGCACCGGATGGATCAGACGGGCACGGCTTATGAAGCGGTCTTCTATGTCCTTGCGGCCCTTCTCTTCCTGCGCAGTTACAACCGTGCCGGCACTCCCCTGCTTCGCCAGCAGCTGAAATGGCTCACGCGTGGAGCGCTGCTTGCGGTCGTTCCGTTCACGCTGTTTTACGCGGTGCCGTTTCTCTTCGACGTGCGGCTGCCTGAAACCTTTACCCGCCTGGCCGGATTTTCCATCATCTTCCTGCCCCTGACCTTCAGCTGGGCCATCGTTCGCTACCGGCTGATGGATACCGACCTGATCTTCAAGCGGGGCGTGGCCTACACGCTGGCCAGTGGTCTTTTGTTGGGAGCCTATTTCGGCGTAATCGCTCTGACCGCCGAGCTGGTGCGCACGCGCCTTCCGGCGGCGGTTCGCGAGTGGGGCCTGGGGCTTTCGATCCTGGTTGTCGCGGTCGCGTTTGAGCCTCTCAAGCGGCGGATTCAGAACTGGGTGGATCGCGTCTTCGACCGCCATCGCTACGATTACCGCAAGGCTCTGGTTGAATTCGGCCGGGGCTTGAATTCGGAGACCGATCTTCACGCCCTGCTCAACTCGATTGTCGAGCGGCTCCCGCGCACTCTTCTGGTCTCGCGCGTAGCCGTGTTTCTTGCCGACGAGCCGGGCGGTCTGCGCCTCGCCGCGGCCCACGGACTACCATTCGAAGCTCGCGATGCGGTCGGGCGGATGGGATCAGGCCCGGCTCCCCGGCAAGGGGACCTTGCTCTGGGCTTCCTCGATTTTGATGGCGGCATGCCCCACACGCATATCTTCCTCGAGAACGCGCAGCAGGCCCTACATCTCACCGAGACCGAACGTCGCACCGCCGCGATGCTCGATCTGAACTACTACCTTCCCTGCCGGGTCCAGGACGGGTCGGCCACACGCACCATCGCCGTCATCGGCCTGGGGCGCACCGAAGGGGGCGACTTCCTCTCCAGCGAAGATGTGGAACTGCTCGAATCCCTGGCCAGCTATATCGGGATTGCGTTGCAGAACGCCAGCCTCTACTCGCGACTCGAACAGAAGATCAGCGAATTTGAACGGCTGAAGGAATTCAACGAGAACATCGTCGAATCCATCAACGTCGGGATCCTGGCGATCGATCTCGACGACCGCATCGAAAGCTGGAACGCGCAGATGGAGGCCATGTATGCGTTCAGCCGCGGCGAAGCCCTTGGCCAGATCCTGCGCAGCGTGTTTCCGGCCGACGTGTGCGACGCCCTCGACAAATTCCGCAACGAGTCCGGCGTCCATAATCTTTACAAGTTCCGCCTCACCACGCGGGCCGGAGAGCAGCGCACTGTCAACATCGCGGTTGCGCCCCTGCTCTCGCGGGATTTTGTTTCCGTCGGGCGCATCATCCTGGTCGACGACATCACTGAGCGCGTGACCCTCGAAGCCCAACTCGCCCAGACCGACAAGCTGAGTTCGATCGGCCTGCTCGCGGCCGGTGTGGCCCACGAGATCAATACGCCCCTGGCGGTCATCTCGAGCTACGCGCAGATGCTTTCCAAGCAGTTGCGCGGCGATGGACGCATCGGACCGGTGCTCGAAAAGATCACCCAGCAAAGCTTCCGCGCCGCTGAAATCGCCAACGGCCTGTTGAACTTCTCCCGCACCTCCACCACTGAATTCCGCGAGACCAATCTCAACCAGGTCATTCGCGATACGCTCTCACTGCTCGAACACCAGTTCAAGACCGCGCAGATCGATGTAGAACTCGAGCTCGCGCCGGAGCTGCCGTCCATCCAGGGCAATTCCGGAAAACTGCAGCAGGTGTTCCTCAACCTGCTGTTGAACGCCAAGGAAGCCATGCCCGGCGGCGGCCGCCTGCGCGTGGCCACGCTGGTCAACGGCCACGTCGAGGCCCTGGTCAGCGACTCGGGCGCGGGCATTGCGCCAGAGCACCTGAAGCGCATCTACGACCCGTTCTTCACCACCAAGACCACTCCCAAGCCGGGAGACAGGCGCGGCACGGGACTCGGCCTCTCCGTGTCGTACGGCATCATCCAGGAACACGCGGGGAAAATCCGCGTCGAGAGTGCAATTGGCGCCGGCACAACCTTCCATCTTGAGTTTCCGTTGCTGAGGAATTCTGTCCATGCCTGAGGTCGACTCCCCTTTGAATTTGTCTGCGGTCGCTGCTTCAACCAACCCATCCACTGCCGGGATTCTCGTCATCGACGACGAAGCGGGCATCCGCGAGTCTCTCGAGGTGCTCCTGACCTTCGAGGGCTACTCCGTCCGTATGGCGGCCGACGGCGAGCAGGGACTGCGCATCCTCGAGCTCGAGAATTTCGACCTGGTGCTTCTCGACCTGGCGCTGCCCGGACAAAGCGGGCTTGACCTGCTGCCGCAGATCAAGGAACGCCAACCTGAATTACCGGTCATCATGATTACGGCCTACGGGACCGTCGACAATGTGGTCGAAGCGGTCCGCGCCGGCGCTGAGAACTTCGTTCAGAAGCCCTGGGATAACGAAAAGCTGATGGCCGACATCCGCTCGGCCATCGCGCGCCACCGTGCCGAAGAAGAAAACCTGCAACTGAAGCGCACCCTCAAACAGCGCTACAACTTCTCCAACATCGTCGGCAAGAGCGAAACCATGCTGCGCGTTTTTGACCTCGTCGGCCAGGTCGCGCCCAGCCGGTCGACGGTCCTGATCCAGGGCGAGAGCGGCACCGGCAAGGAGCTCATCGCCAAGGCCATCCATGCCAACTCCCCGCGCAAGGACAAGCCGTTTGTGCCTGTCAATACCGGCGCCATGCCCTCGGAGTTGCTCGAGTCCACCCTGTTCGGTCACGTCAAAGGCGCCTTCACCTCGGCGGTAGCCTCAAAGAAAGGCCTCTTCGAAGTCGCCAACGGCGGCACACTCTTCCTGGATGAAATCGCCACCATGGGCATGGATACGCAGGCCAAGATCCTGCGCGTGCTCCAGGATCGGCGCTTCATGCATCTCGGCGGCATCCAGGAAATCCAGGTGGACGTGCGCATCATCGCCGCCACCAATGTCGACTTGCGCCAGGCGGTGCGCGACGGCCGCTTCCGCGAAGATCTCTTCTACCGGCTCAACGTCATCACCGTCGATCTGCCCCCGCTGCGGGCCCGCCGCGAAGACATTCCCCTGCTCGCCCTGCACTTCCTCGAGTTCTACGCACACGAGAACGGAATGCCTCTGCGCAAACTATCGGCCGACGCCCTGCGAGCCCTGGTGGATTACGATTGGCCGGGCAACGTGCGCGAGCTTGAGAACTCGATCGAGCGCGGCGTCGTGCTTTCGTCCGGCCCCCTCATCGGTTCCGATCTGCTGCCCGGGCACATCACCGGCCGCAGTTTCCAGGACGCCCTGCTTGAGCACAACCCCAACGCTTCGCTTTTCGACATCCTCGAAGACATCGAGCGCCGCATCATCATCGAAAAACTGGAGCGCTGCAACTGGAACCAGACCGACGCCGCAGAACAGTTCCGCATTCCCCTTTCGACCCTCAACCAGAAGATCAAGCGCCTCAATATCGAGATCCGCAAACGGGGCCGGGAGTAAAAGCGTCGGCAATCTCAGATAAAACAAGCTCTCTTGTCGACGTTCGACCTGAGACCGAATCCGGGTCGGGTCGAATGTCAAAGGGACGCCAGATTATCGACGGCCGCGGCAGGGGCTTTGGTTTCGAAGAGAATTGAGGAGCTTCGGGCAGAGCCAGGGCTAAGTACCGGCTACTCGGGAAGAACCTCTTCGTTATGTCGCTTCAACATACCGAAATGGCCTTTTTCCGTGACTCTTCCAGAAGTAGGCGAGGACGATTACGCTGGCCACGGCCGCGTAAGCGCACCACACCGAAGTAAAGGCGTAGCTCTTCACCGCGATCACCACAAGCAGAATCACCAAGTTTGCCACGCCGAAGATCACCATGTCCTTGACCTTTGAGAAAAAAAGCGAACCGCACGTTGCGGTGATATACAGAACCGCGACAACAATATTGTTAGTCGCGGGATTGATGTACACGATGCTGTTGGCTTTGATGAAGGTCTGCGTTGGATAAGCTATCAGCGCCCAGAGTATATAGAGGGCCGTCAGGCATCCAACCACAAGGAACGGCAGCATGCGTCTGCGGCTCCGAGCGTCGGGCTCGAACAGCAGCACGCTAAGCGGCAGCAGGAACGGCAGAAGTCCCTGCGCATACAACATGAACGCTGCGGCCATGGCGTGTCCGGCTGCGGGCGAGAGCACTCCGTCCAGCCCAAGCCAGACGAACCCCTCCGTGAACTGGTGCACTGCAAAGAGGGTTGGGAGCGAGGCAAAGAGCAATTCGCGCCTGTGTTTCACTCTCGTTAGAGTCAAGACTCCGATCGTGCCCAAAACTCCGCTGCCAGTGAAATTCGCCGCCGCAGAAAAACACACGTAGTCTTCCTCCGCAACCGTTATCGCTACTTGATCATAGACGCGGAGGCGTTCAGCGGGATTTTTCTTGACTTTGAAATCCAAGTCCAATAGATTTCGTACGCATCAAGGTCCGCCGCTTCCCTCGTAACACGTTGTTACAGACTCGGCGGTAGTTCGCGGGCCTTCCCCCCATCCGCGAATTAATTGTTTTTCCGACAACAAAAGCAATCTTCGACTGCTTGCTCGGTCAGAAGGAATCTCTGTCTCACACCGATTTGATTTTCAATTTGGAGAAAGAGCCATGAAAATTTCCAAGATTGGGCTGCTTACGCTGGTCCTTACGACAGCGCTTCGCATGACAGCGGCCCAAACCTCTCGCGAGGTAGGGCGACCCTATCCCGATGCCTCAACCCCCAAGCCTGTTGATCTCGGACCACTGAGCCAGTCTTCAGCAGGGACGCCAATCTCGTTCACAGTCGCTCTCAAGCTGCGCGGATCGGAGGAAGCCGAGCGGCTGCTGACAGCAATCCATACGCCGGGTGATCCGCAGTATCACCAGTTTCTGACCGCGGAGGAGTTCGTGGCGCGGTTTGCACCCACGCAGAATGACGTAGCCCAGGTGGTTGCAGCCCTGCGCGGTCATGGATTGACGGCCGAGCAGACTACGGCGACGACGCTGAAGGTTACGGGCCTGCCCACGAACGTGGAAAGAGCTTTTGGAGTGACGCTGCACGGCTACCAAGTTCCCGCCCAGAATGGCGCACGGGAATACACGTTTCACGCGCCGCAGAACCGGGCAACGGTTCCGAATGAAATTTCAGGCACAGTTTCGGCTGTGCTCGGGCTGGATACCCGCCCCAGCCTGCGTCCTATGTACCAGCATGCTCCGCAAACCTCTGGGAAGCTTCGGCCGCACGGCTCCTCTCCTTCTGCGACCGGAAACCCTTTCGGGGCGCTGACGGTGGAGGACTTCGCAGCCCAGTATGACGTGCTGCCGCTCTATAAACACGGCGTGATTGGGAAAGGCCGTACCCTCGGCATCGTCACTTTGGCGAGTTTCACTCCCAGTGACGCGTTCAGCTATTGGAGCGCGCTGGGACTGCCGGTGGATGCGAACCGGCTGACCATCGTGGATGTGGATGGCGGGCCGGGAGCGCCCAGTGACGACTCCGGATCTCTTGAGACCACGATCGATGTGGAACAGTCCGGAGGGATTGCCCCGG
>DASXGD010000036.1:0-2994 GCA_036489245.1 Occallatibacter sp.
AGCCGACAGGCCGAGTACGATTCCCAGCGCCGACAAGGCGTGGTGGGCGACGACGTCGACCGCGCCGGGGCCCAGTTTGAGGACCAAGAGCGAAAGCACGAGCCAGCGGACGAGGCGGCCGGTGAAGACCGCGAACATGAAGAGCGGGAGCCGCATTTCGAAGACTCCGGCGGCGAAGACGAAGGCTTTCCAGGGCGTGGGCGGGGGAAGCATGGACGGGATGGCCATGGCCAGAAATTCCTGGCGTTCGAAGCGGATGCGCATGGCCTCAAACCGTGCCTGGTGGACGCGCTTGCGCAAAAACAGCTCGCCGCCCGCCCGGCCAAGCCCGTAGGGCAGCAGGCCCCCGACGGCGGAGCCCGCCGCCGCGAGCACGGCATAGAGCCAGAAGTGGGGCCGGTCGTTCCAGATGTAAATCGCCAGGATGGCATCCATGGGGACGGGGATGGTTGAAGAATCGAGCAGGGCGACGGCGCCGGCGCCCCAAAAACCCATCTTGACGATGGCGGGCAGGACGACAAACTTCCATTCCTGCAACAGATGCACGAAAAACTGCTTCAATCAGGGTCCCTTTCGAGCCGTTGATCCGTCCATGTAGAAAGACCCACGTAGAAACACCATTGTACGGTGCGTGCGTTTCCGGGGTGGGATCCGCCAGCACACATGCGACGGATGTTACGCATGATGCCGACGGCGGGTTTCCTGCTTTCGCAGGGGATGAGAGAATACGAAGGAAGGACTCGAAACGGAGCCTTGCGGCGGTGTGCAGGCCGCGGTTCCTGCCGGACGAATGCCCCTAAGCGTAGTGCCAACCAGCGTGAACGAGCCCAAAGAGCCGACGGGTACCGCTCCGGAACCCGCAGGCGCGGCGCATGGCCCTGAGAACGGCCGGCCGGAAGGCTCGGATCCTGTCCGGGGGCGGGAAAGATCCGACGAAGCTGGGGCGGATTCGGAGCAGAATTCGCGCGAAACCGGCTCGGAACGCAACCGATCTCCGGTGGTACGGGGTTCCCGCTGGGTCGACTACGATACCCATGAACTTCTGGAGATGATCAGCGAGCTCGAGGACGAGCGCCGCTGGGCTCGTCTGCGGGAAGGCCTCTGGATCGCGATCCTGGTTCACCTGGTTCTGCTCTCGTCCCTGACCTGGATCCCGCGGTACATCTTCAAAGTTCCGCCGGTGATCGACCCGTTCGAGGCCATCAAGCAGCGCAAGGACGATCTGAAATATCTTGACCTTCCTCCGGACCTGCTGAAGCGCAATCAACCCAAGGTGGCGGTGAAACCGGTGCCGCAAAAGCCGCCGCAGATCGACAAGAAGACGCTGGAAGCGTTGAACAAGGCAATGCCGCCATTGCCGCCCGCTCCGGCACCCAAAGTTGAGCCAGCCCCCACTGAGCCCCCGCCGCCGCCGCCCAAACCGGAGTCGCAGTCGCAATTGGAAGCACCGCAACCCAAGGCGGTTCCGGCACGGCCCAGTTTCGCCATGGGATCGGCGAACCCGGCGGACCAGCTCCGCGATGCGATGCGCGGCTCGCGCGGTCCCGGAAACGGAGCCGACAACGCGCCTTCCGGCCCTGGGATGGCGCGGCATCCGGGTGCGGGCGGCGGGGCGGAGATCCTGTCGGATAAACAAGGAGTGGACTTCGATCCGTGGCTGCGGCGGTGGTATTTCGAAACCGAGCACACCTGGGATCCGCTGATTCCGGACGAGGTGAATCCGCCCATCCTGAAGCAGGGACAGGTGCAGATCCGGTTCAAGATTTTGCCCAACGGCCGGATCATGGAAGGCAGCATGGTCCTGGAAGGACGTTCCGGGGATACGGCACTGGACCGGGCCGCGTGGGGCGCGCTCACGGGCTCCAACTACCCGCCTCTGCCGCGCGAGTTCCACGGACCATTCATCGAACTCCGGGCCGTGTTCATGTACAACATGCGGCCGTGAAAGCAGCTATTAGCTATTAGCTTTTAGCTACTCGATGCCAGGTGCTAGCTGCTCCATGCTACCTGGCGCTCCAGGACCTCGAAAGCCTGAACTTGAAGTGCACCGGACCGGTCGCGGTGCGGGCTCGCTGCTTCCTGCTTTCCTTCGGCAGGTCTATGATGGATCTTCACCACTGCGATTCTTGTGAGGAGGATTCTATGAGTGCGGAGCTGAGTGGCCGTAAGCAGGGCCGCCGCGATTTTCTCAAGGTGGGCGGCGTGGCTACGGCCGCGTTGCTGACGCCTTCGGCGTTTGCTGTGACGCCCAACAAGGCGCTGCCGGCGCTGCCCTCGAATCCGGTTACATCGAAGGCCATGCCCACGCGCAACCTGGGCAAGACCGGGTACAAGGTGGGTATCTTCTCACTGGGCGGGCAGGCGGCGCTCGAGCACGCCAACAACTTCGACACCGCTGTGCCGATTATCGAGCGTGCGCTGGACATGGGCGTGAACTACATTGACACGTCGTCGATCTACGGCGGGCCGCCGCGCTGGAGCGAGCAGTACGTGGGCAAGGTGATGGCCAAGCGCCGGAATGAGGCGTTTCTGGCGACCAAGACCAAGGAAAGAACGCGCGACGACTCGATGCGCATGATCGAGAAGTCGCTCGAACTGCTCCAGACCGATCACATCGATCTGTGGCAGCTGCACGACGTGGGCACCCTGTACGACGTCGACCAGATCTTCGCCAAGGGCGGGGCGATGGAGGCCCTCGTGGACATGCAGCAGCAGAAGGTGGTGCGCTTTCTCGGCATCACCGGACACTACCGGCCCGAGGCGCTGATGGAGTGCATCCACCGGCATGATTTCGACACCATCCTGATGGCCATGAACGCCGCCGATCCGCACCACTACAGCTTTAACGAGGCGCTGCTGCCGCTGGCGGTGGAGAAGCAGATGGGCATCATCGGGATGAAGATTCCGGGGCGCGGGCGCATTCTTTCGTCGTGGAATCCG
This sequence comes from Occallatibacter sp., assembly GCA_036489245.1. GTDB lineage: Bacteria > Acidobacteriota > Terriglobia > Terriglobales > Acidobacteriaceae > Telmatobacter. Next base: position 2,941 of record DASXGD010000036.1, read on the forward strand.
CCGCCTGTGGAGCAGCAGAAGAAGTCGTGGGAAGGGATGACGATTCAGACGACG
>DASXGD010000087.1:0-1997 GCA_036489245.1 Occallatibacter sp.
CTGGCAAGTGGCAATCTGATTGCTCACGTATAGGCATAGCGGGTTGAAGCAGCACTATGCTGCCTGGAGCGCCGTGTGTACGAAAAGATGTAATCCGGCATAACGCCATGAAGCTGGCGATGGCTGTTGGCGACAACCGCCACTACACCATAGACTCGATCATGCCGCAGCATTTCCTGCAGACGGCGGCCAGCTGCGGCGTGCCCGCTTCTCTTGTTCAGGCCGTCCTGGACGGATCGAAAACGATACGGATCGCGCCATTGGCACCGCAGTGAATCGCGGTCCCGCGAAAGGCCGGAATCAGCGCTACCCCGCCGCTGGCGCGCGTGTCGGCGAAGGGCCGGAATCCACTCTTCTCGGCCACTCAGCCTCCGCGCCGGGAACGGCCCTTCCTGCCCCTTTCCGGTCGTTGGCTAGAGCCAGTTGCGGGATCACGGCGGTTCGGGAAAGCTATGTCATTCGTTCCCGTGCCATCTCTTACGGAGCCCTTCGAACGGTCGGAACCGGCATCGAGATCGATTAAGCATTTGCCACATCGATGACTCAGGTTCCGATGGATCGGTTTGAGACCTCTAGTGTTTCTTTCCGGTCGAACCGGCGTGCGGATCGTTCCCCCGCGAAGAGCCTTGCCCCCTTATCATCGCTTGCAATGCCTCTTCTTCCGGAGGGGTCAGTTCCTGACGTCGCCACGGGGTTAGTTTCAATGAGCGATCTAGAGTTCCAACGCGAGCTGAGTCCGGAGCAAATACGCGAAGCGCTATCGCTGCTGGACAGTACGGCGGGGGCGCAGAACCAAAACTTGCGGATCGGGGATTTGAGTCCCGCTGAAGAGGTCAATCTAGAACCTGATCAGTCCAGTACGACCATGGCGACGCAGGATCGGCCTCCTGCGGCAGAAGACCCGCAGCAGCGTAAGAAGCATCTGAACTTAGCTGTCGCCTTTTTTGGTATTGGCATCGTGGCTGCCGGCGCTCTGGCGCTCTTGTCATGGCGGGAAAGCGTGCCTCCACCGCCAATGCTAGGGATCGCTCACGAGCAGCCCCCGAAACAGTCGGCAGCGCCGGCCGCGAAAAGCGATTCACCTGCGCTGCCGGTTGCCAATCCTCCACCTGACCAGAGTCCAGGTGGATCAGAGCGACAGCCCTCGACGCTGGAACTCGCAGGTGTGAGTGGTGCCGTGAGAGATGCGGCCAATAGCGACAGTGCGATCCCTCCTGTGGCACGCTCGGCTACCAATCAGGCGACCGACACGAGCCAGGCTCGGTGGAACGAACGGGTGAGCCGAAGACCAGAGCACACCCGGTGGCACGCGCGGGCGGTTCGAGAGGCCGCAGCGAAGAAGCGATTTTGGCGACTTCACTGGCAGGCTCGCGCGGACGACGAATGGTGCATCGTCGCATGTCGTCGCGCGGACGGCGAATGGTGCTTCTTCGCATGTCGTCGTTGGCGAGCTCAGCCCGTCTTTTACGAACCTCCCCGCAGCGTGATGCAATGACGAGGCCCCCGTAGCGGCAAGACGCCGACTGCGGCGCGGGTCGGCTTGTGATATCTCGAACCTGGTTGCATGGCTGCTGTTCGCTTGCAGACGACCGAACGGCCGGAATCGGCGCAACCTCGCCGTTCGCCCGCGCTCCAGCGAAGGACAGGAGTCCACCCGTTGCGGACCTCGGCGGCGCCTGCGGACTGGTGCTATGATTCCCGCATAGTCCGCTCCCTCGATCGCGCCGCACGCTCGACTGCCTGATTATTCCCGTACGTGGTTCCCGCAGAACCGGCTCGCGCGTGCGCGGGTACGTAGGCGCTGTGGGAGGCAGAACCCGCCAGGCGCCGCCGTGCCACCCTTGGGCCGCGGCCAGCGGCGGCAGCCGGGCTCGTACCACCCCCCGGGCTGGGCTACCTTATCCCGGCGGACGGCACCACATTCAAATTCGTCATGATGACCAACTGTGGATTCCACACGAGGGAGGCGAGCTTGGTGAAGCTGGCCGGAAATGTGA
>DASXGD010000097.1:0-12208 GCA_036489245.1 Occallatibacter sp.
ATATTGTCGCGGCGCCCGCGGCTTCACGGATACGCCATCATGGCTGCCATCGCCAATACATCCGGCGAAGTGCTGCGCGCAGAGGAGGGCTCGCTCTACCCCGCGCTCTACCGGATGGAGGAGGCGGGCTGGATTCGCGCCGAGTGGATCAAGAAAGACACCGGCCGCCGCGCCCGGATCTACGAACTGACCGCCGCCGGCAAGAAGCAGCTGGGCGCGGAGGAGTCGCGCTGGCAGTCAGTCAGCCTGGCCATCAATCGGGTTCTCCGGGAGGCATGACATGTCGTTGTGGTCGCGCATATCGAATTCCCTGCAGGGCGGGCGCTTGAACCGCGAGATCGATGAAGAGCTGCAGTTGCACATTGAAGAAGCGATTGCATCGGGACGCGACCCCGACGAAGCACGCCGCACCTTCGGTTCGATACTGCGCCAGCGCGAGGCAGGCCACAGCATTCGCGCTGCCGGGTGGCTTGAGTCTCTTCTCGCCGATATGAAATTCGGCTGGCGGCAGCTCTGCCGCAACAAGGTCACGTCCGCGGCCGCTGTGCTTTCCCTTGCCCTCGGCATCGGCTCCTGCGTCGCGGCCTTCCGTCTTATCGACGCACTGCTCTGGCGCCCACTGCCCATCTCCGGCGCCAGCAGGCTCTTTGTCCTCTCCCGCAAGTTGATCGGCTTGTACGGCAAACCTATCGAGGACGGCTACTGGGCCACGCCGGAATTCAAGCTCATGCGCGATGCCGTCAAAGACCAGGCCGACCTCATTGCCATCAGCGACGCCGACCGCACCGACATAACCTGGTCCAGCGACGACGACATGGAGAAGGCTCACGTCGCTTATGTCTCCGGCAACATGTTCCCGGTCTTCGGCCTTGAGCCCGCGTTCGGCCGCTTGCTCGTCCCCGCCGATGACCGCTCCGGCGCCAGTCCCTATGCGGTTGTCTCCTGGGACTACTGGAATCACCGCTTCGGCCGCGATCCCCACATCCTGGGCCACTGGCTTCGCATCGGCGACCAGACCTTCGAAATCATCGGCGTGGCCCCAAGCGATTTCATTGGAACCGAAAAGGGGACTGTTACCGACATCTTTCTGCCCCTCAGTATGAACAGCCTTGCCTCCCAGAACAGCGTTGACTGGCACCGTACCTTCCTGATGCTGAAACCCGGCGTAGATCCGTCCACGGCCCTCGAGCCGATCCGCCAGCATCTCTCCGCCGTCAACCGCGTTTTCCAGACCTGCTGCACCACGTGGTTCCGCGGCGCGACCAAGGCGGACATCGACCGCTTTCTCGATCAGACGCTGGTCTTCATTCCCGCCGGCGCCGGCATCTCCGAGCTCCAGAAAGACTATCGTCGATCTCTCGGCATCCTCGGTCTCCTGGCAGCTCTCGTCCTGCTCATCGCCTGTGTCAACGTCGCCAACATGATGACCGCGCAGGCCGCCGCCCGCGCCCAGGAGATGGCTCTCCGAATTTCGATCGGCGCAGGCCGTCGTCGCCTCGTGCAGCTCATCCTCGCCCAGAGCGCGCTGCTCGCCCTCCTGGCATCCGCCCTCGGCGCGCTTTTGGCGGCGTGGTCGGCGCCCTTTGTGCTCAGCCTCATCAACCCGCCCGACGATCCGGCGCGCCTTGCCCTTCCCGCCGACTGGCGTGTGCTTCTCTTCGGTTTCGGGCTGATCGTCCTCGTCGTTCTATTGCTCGGGTTGCTTCCTGCTATCCGTGCCTCCGCCGTCCGGCCCGTCGCCGCCCTCAAAGGTGGTGTAGATCCGCATTCGCCGCGCCGTCTCATGCGTGGAGCCATCGCTCTTCAGGTGGCTTTCTGTTTCCTCGTCCTTTTTCTGTCTTCGCTCTTCGTTACATCCTTCCAGCGCCTCGAGAACCGCCCCCTCGGTTTCTCCACCGACCGTCTGCTCCTGCTTGAAACCGTTGCCGGCAAAGGCCAGCTCCCCGTGGTCTGGAATCAAACTGCCGAGGCGCTCCGTGCCGCCCCCGGCGTCGACTCGGTCGCCATCTCGGGCTGGCCTCTTCTCGGGCGCATCCGCATCAACAGCGTCATCTCCATCAACGGCGCGCCTCCCAGTCCGACTCCCGCCTGGTTCCTGAACGTTTCCCCCGGCTGGCTCTCGACGATGAAGATCCCCCTCATTTCCGGCCGCGACTTTGGCCCTGAAGACACCTCGCCGGGAGCCGCCATCGTCAACGAAACCTTCGTCAAGACCTACTTTCCCGGCCTGGGCCCCGATCAGGACCCCATCGGCCGCACCTTTTCGCGCGGCGCCAACCAACCCCTCAGCAAGATCGTCGGCGTCACCCCGGACGTCCCTTACAGCGACCTGCGCGAGCCAAACCGCCCAACCTTTTACGTCCCCTTGGACGAAATCGACGACAAATCTGCCCCCAAATCCGTCGACTTCGCCACGTTCGCCCTTCACACCGACACCCATAACCCGCTCGCCCTCGCCAACTCCCTTCGGCAGATCATCGCGCAGCGCCACAACGGCCTTCGCGTCTCGAACATCACCACCGAGCTCGATCTGGTCCGCGACCAGACCATTCGCGAGCGCCTGATCGCCATGCTTGCCGCTTTCTTTGCCGCCGTAGCGCTGCTTCTGGCCGGCATCGGACTCTATGCTGTGCTCAACTACTCCGTCCTGCAGCGGCGCCGCGAAATCGGTATCCGCATGGCGATCGGCTCGACTCGTGCCGGCATCGTGCGCATTGTGACTCTCGATGTCTTCCTGATGATCGCGCTCGGAGGCTGCGCGGGCGTCGCGCTCGGATTCGGCGCGGCGCGCTATGTCGCGTCGCTTTTCTACCAGGTCAAAGCAACCGATGCGGACATGATCGCTTTGCCGGCGTGTGCCATTCTGCTCACTGCGCTCGTTGCTACCCTGCCCGCCGTGCTTCGGGCGCTGCGCACCGACCCCACCGAGATCCTGCGCGCGGAGTGAGCGAGCCGATGCCGGAAGCAACTCTACAACTGGTCGCTAAACTGGCCGGCGTGGCCCCGACCACGGTCTCTCGCGTCGTAAATGGATCAGAGAACGTTGCCGCAACAACTCGAGAGAAGATCCTCGCGATCGTCAGAGACTTGGATTACGCGCCGAATATTCATGCGGCTAATCTGCGCCGAAAGAGACTGAACGACGAGAGTCCAAGTGGCTCAAAAGGTCGGTTAGTCTGTGCCAACGAGCGTCTGAGAGCCGGATGTGACGCCTGCATCAACGTCCCGTGTCCACCCGATGAGGCATTCATTTTCGGTCCTGAAGAAGGCAGGGCATTGGGCACGGCAAATGATTCGATTGCGCAAAGACCTGGATAGACTAAGGAAACACACGAAACGCATTCAAACCAGCGTGGACATTATTCGAAAGACCTATTCGCGACGACTCTTTTCGTGCGCTGCGAACTAAGGCTCACACAGATTCTGCGAGCGGAGTGAGGGGCAGGGTCCTGATTATTACGAAATCGCAGATGGTGATCCGGCCGGCAAACGGGATCCTCCCAATAGGCGCTTGTTTTCACCGGAGGGCGAGGGGGCCGGGTGAGGAACTGCCAGTGGGCCGAGCGAGACTAGACACCAAACTGCCGCAGATGATGATCGAGGTGCTTGTACATCAACGTCGCCCATTCCTGGGGTGTGAGCCGCCCGAAGAAGCTATGCGGATTCTTGGTGCAGCCCTGGGGCCCGGCAGCGGCAAAGCGGTCGATCAATTCGCGCAACCGCTCCCGTTCCCTTGCCAGGTCGCATTCATGCGCCATCACCAGCGTTTTCGCGGTGGGCGCATTGCGGCGCATGGGTTTGTCATCCCCCAGCAGCATCGGCTTCACCATGCTCCCGATGATCCGCCCGATGAAGACTCGCGGCGCCGAGGTATCGCCGACCGCCCACTGCATCGCAGCGGAGCAGTGCGCCATCGCCTGCGGCGCAGTCATCTTACCCCACTGCCGCTGGCTCTCGGGTCCGAGATGCTCCAGCCGCTGCTTCACTTCGGCCGCCGTCGAGGGTTCGAACAGGTTCTTCATGTCGAAAAGTTTCCCCCAGTGAACCCCTCCGAAGCAAGGGGTAAACGAAAGCGAAGGCACGAGAGACGGGCGCCGTTCAGGAATTTACCTCTGGCTGGCTTCTCCTGCCGCGACCTTGCGATTGAATTCCGCCGACTTGTTGCGGGGCACGCTCAGCGACTGCCATCGGTCACACGCAAAGTGCTTGGCGAGAAGAACGATCTGGCCGACGTGGTGAGGATAGTGCGCCAGCTGGCGGTTGATGGCCTGCATCACCGAATGCGGCTCGCCGCGGATGGAGACGGTGCGCGTGAGGTCGGTGTCGGTGAGCGATTCCAGCGTCTCGAAGAGCAATCCCCAGCCGTCTTCCCAGTTTTGCAGCAGCGCTTCCCGGGTCGCGGGAGGGTCGATAAATTCGGCGTCCCGATTGCGGTCCGGCTTTTCGCCATCGCTGGTCAGGAAGTCAGTCCAGCGCGAACGCATGTTCCCTGTCATGTGCTTGACGATGGTGGCGATCGAATTCGCCTCTTCGTCGAGTGTTGCAAACAGGTGCTCGTCCGCAACCTGGTCCATCGCCCGCTCACCGAGTGTCTTGTAGTAGCGGAACACCGCCAGCGAGTCTTCGAGATACGATGTGGTTAATTTGAGAGCCATGGAAGCAGTGTAGATCGGATCGCCGCCTACGGCTCGTCACGGTACACGCCAATCTCGAGCTTGCCGCCTTCGCTCATTTTCGCGCGAAACATGCCCGGCGTATTGAAGCTCCACGCCTGCTGGCCGTCGGGCGCGATTGCGATCACGCCGCCATCGCCGTGCAGCGCCTCCAGTTCCTTGTGAATGACCTGGTCAACGGCCTCCTGCAGCTTGAGCCCTTTGAAGAAGACGAGGTTGCAGACCTCGCGCGCGACGCCCAGGCGGATGAAGTACTCGCCGGTCCCTGTGCCGGAGACCGCGCAGGACTGGTTCGAAGCATAAGTGCCCGCGCCGATGATGGGCGAATCGCCCACGCGCCCGGGCATCTTGGCCTGCATGCCGCCGGTCGATGTGCCCGCGGCAATGTTCCCCTGGCGATCGAGAGCCACGACGCCTACGGTGCCATAGTTGTGCGTGTCGGGTGTTTCATCAATCTGTGCCACGGGGATCTGGGGGCCCGAGGGTGGAACGCCTGCCGGCCGCGGCGGAATGGGCTTGCCTTCTTTAGTCAACTGCTTCACCAGTGCCTGCCAGCGGCTCTCGGTAAAAAAGAAACTGGGCGGCTGTTGTTCGAGCCCCACGCGCTCGGCGAATGCATCGGCACCCGGTCCGGCAATCATCACGTGCGGCGACTTCTCCATCACCGCGCGCGCCGCGCTGATGGGATGGCGCGTATGCGAGACTCCCGCGACCGCACCCGCCTTCAGATTGGAGCCGTCCATGATGGAGGAGTCCATCTCGTTCTTGCCCTCGGCGGAGAATACGGCGCCGCGGCCGGCGTTGAAATGGGGATCGTCTTCGAGCACATGGATGGCCGCTTCGACCGCATCGAGGGCGGAGCCGCCCTTGTCGAGGACCGCGGTACCGGCCTCCACTGCCTGCTTCAGCCCCGCGCGATAGGCCGCATCGCCCTCCGGCCCAAGCTTGGAGCGCTCGATCACGCCTGCGCCGCCGTGCACAACGATGGCCCAATGGTGAGTCGCCTGTGGTTCTTGCGCCGGCGCTGCAATACTCACGGCCATTGCCACTCCTGCTCCGATCAGCACGCCCCATGCCTTCATACCATCTCCTCGCGCTCCTCCACCATCGTATATCGCAGCCGTACAGTCGCTATTCCGAATTCCCTGTTCCCGCGCGTTCCATTCCGCGACTCCCATTTACCATCGCAATCAATGAGACCCTTTTTCCGCTTCTTTCTTTGTTCTGTATTCGTCGCCGTCTTTGCCGCTCAGGTTACGGCGAAGCCAAAGCCCATCCCGGTCAAGGTGGTTGTGGTCGCCATGTTTGAGGTGGGCAACGACACTGGCGACACGCCGGGCGAATTGCAGTACTGGGTGGAGCGCGACCATCTCGACCGCAGCTATCCTCTCCCCGCCGGGTATCACGCCCTGCGCATGAACGGCAAAGGCGAAATGGCGGTTCTCACCGGCCAGGGAACGGCGCACGCGGCAGCGACGATCATGGCGCTGGGACTCGATCCGCGCTTCGACCTGAGCCATGCCTACTGGCTCATTGCGGGGATTGCCGGAGGAAGCCCCGACCGCGCATCGCTGGGTTCGGCTGCCTGGGCCCGTTGGGTTGTCGACGGCGACCTCGGGTACGAGATCGATGCGCGCGAGATGCCCGCCGACTGGTCCACCGGCTACATTCCCCTGCGCAAGACAAAACCCTTTGAACCGCCCGCCGCAGCGCTCGATGGTCAGTTGTATGAGCTCAATCCAGCCATCGCGGAGTGGGCTTTCGATCTGACGCGTAATACGCCGCTGCCCGATTCCGACAAGCTGAAAGAGATTCGCGGCCATTTCGATGGCGCGGCCGCACACAATCCGCCGACGGTCCTGATGGGGGACGAGGTCTCATCGTCCACATACTGGCACGGCAAACTCTCCGACGCCTGGGCTGCGGAATGGATGCGCTACTTCACCGATGGCAAAGGGCAGTTCGCAACCACCGCAATGGAAGATACCGGCACGCTGCAATCGCTGCGCTTCCTGGCCAACGCCCGACGCGTGGACTGGAACCGCGTCCTTATTCTGCGCACCGTGAGCAACTTCGACCAGCAGCCCCGCGATATGAGCGCCGCCGAAAGCCTGGCGCATCAGCGGATCGGCACTTACAGCGCTTATTTGCCATCGCTCGAGAGTGCGTATGCGGTTGGGCATTTGGTGGTCAACGAGTTGTTGAAGAACTGGGAGAAATACGCGGTGGCGAAATGAATATCCCGGCGCGGATGGATCATGCCGGTTGCGAAGCTTGGCAAAGCCGAGACCGAGGGTGGAGAATGCTGGAGTTCCGGGAATTCCCATTTGGGCGCGATGAGGTGGCGACGCCAGGGCTTACAGCCTGGCCACCGACACGTAAACAACGCCTTGATGGAGGTCCGTGCTGAAGCTCAACATCGCCACACTCATCCTGATCCTCGCGTTCGCAATTTTCTTCGGAGCCAAGGCCTTTGCATTGCCATGGACGGCCGTGCACATTGTCGGCGCGTCGATTGCAGCGCCTTCGTTGCTGTTGCTCATGATCGCGCGGCTCCAACTGGGGCGCGCTTTCAGTGTGCAAGCCAAGGCAAGGAACCTGGTCACCACCGGGCTCTATTCCCGGATGCGCAACCCGATTTACGTGTTTGCCGGGTTCGTGCTCCTGGGCGTCGTCATCTTTGTCGGAAAGCCGTGGTGGCTGCTCATCTTTGCAGTTCTAGTCCCGCTGCAGATGTACCGTAGCCGGAAAGAAGCTAGGGTGCTTGAGGAAACATTCGGCGACGCTTACCGGGAGTACCGAAAGAAGACGTGGTTCTGAATAGCGGTCACGGGGCCGCTCGATGGGGCAATGAACGATTTTATTGGCGGGAGTGAGAATGCATTCTCCATGGTTTGGCGAATTTCTGGGCACGCTGGTGCTGGTGCTGCTGGGTAACGGCGTGAACGCAGGCGTGCTTCTGCGCAAATCGTACGCAGCCGACTCGGGCTGGATCGTGATCACAACCGGGTGGGCCCTGGCGGTGATGTGCGGGGTGATCGTGGCACAGGCTTTCGGCAGCCATAATGCTGCCCTGAATCCGGCCATTACGCTCGCGCAAGCAATGCTCGCCGGCAGCTATGCGAGTGTTCTGTGGATCTGGTCGGCTCAATTGCTGGGCGGCATCTGCGGGGCATCGTTGATGGCGCTTCACTACGCGCCGCACTGGAGCCACACCCCGGATCCGGCAACCAAGCTCGGCATTTTCTGCACTGCGCCCGCCATCTACAGCCCGTGGGCCAATCTCATCAGCGAAATGGTCGGCACCGCGGTGCTGGTCATTGTCGCCGGATCGATCTTCTCTCCCGGGGTCGCCGAAAAAGGACCCGTCGCCGGCATTGGCCCCTGGCTCGTAGCAAGTCTTGTGTGGGGTATCGGGCTTTCTCTCGGTGGAACGACGGGTTATGCGATCAACCCCGCCCGCGATCTTGGCCCCCGTCTTGCGCATGCGCTCCTGCCCATTCCCGGCAAGGGCGGCTCCAATTGGCGCTACGCTCCGATTCCGGTGTTCGGTCCACTGCTGGGCGGCGCGCTGGCCGCGCTGTTCCTGCGTCTCACGCATCCCTGGTGAGTTTTAGCTGACTTCGATCATGATCTTGCCAAAGCGCGTGGGCTCGTGGTTCCACGCTTCCAGGATGCGGGGAGCCTCCTCCATCGCGACCATGTGCGTCACCGCATCTTCCACCGGGAAGCGATGCGCCTCGAGCATGCGAATCACGGCATGGAAATCTTCAGGCAGAGCATTGCGTGAACCGAGAATGTCCAGTTCCTTGAGCACGAACAGGCGCGACTCGTAAGCCACTTCTTCTTTTGCGAACCCGATGTACACCACGCGGCCAGAGAAGGCTACCTCGTCGACCGCGGCGCGAAAGGTCTGGCGCGCGCCGATGGCCTCGATCACCACGTCGGGTCCAAGGCCATCGGTAAGCTGCACGAGCGTCTCATGCAGATCTTCGTTGCCGGTATTGATGGTGTGCGTGGCGCCGGCTTTGCGCGCCGTGGCGAGCTTCGCGTCATCGAGATCGACGCCGATCACCGTCGCGCCGCGAAAGGCCGCACCGGCAACGGCGCCCAGACCCACGCCACCGCAACCGAAGACTGCTACCGTGTCGTCCGCTGTCACCCGGCCGCGGGCCGTGGAGTGGAAGCCGACCGTAAGCGGCTCGACCAGGCACAGTTCCTTCAAGCTGAGATCGGCGCGATAGAGCTTCTGCGCCGGCACGGCAATGAATTCAGTCAGCGCGCCATCGCGCTGCACACCGAGGGTCTGGTTGTACTGGCATGCATTGGGACGCTGCCGGCGACAGGACGAGCATTGACCGCAGTTCTTGTAAGGCGATATCGCAACCTGCGTCCCCGGCTGCCATTCAGGGTACTTAGGATTCAGTTCGGCCACCGTGGCCGCGATCTCGTGGCCGGGAATGCGTGGAAACGTGACGAGCGGATTGCCGCCGCGATAGGAATTCAGGTCCGTCCCGCACAGCCCGATCCGGCGCACCTGGAGCAGAATCTCGTCCTCGTGCGCTATGCGCGGTTCCGCCACCGTCGCAAGTTGCGCTTGTCCCGGTCCTTCCAAAACCACAGCCTTCATTTCATCTCCCGGCGCACTGGTCCCGCGCGTCGAATCGATGATAGACGATTCGCAGATTCTGCGAGGGCCGCGGCCAGGGGTTTATCCTTGGCGTGTTCGTCGTCGATTCTTTGGTTGAAGGAAACTCCCATGGCGGAAACCGTTTTGCAGCTTGATCCTCGCGACAACGTGCTGGTGGCGCTCACCTCTCTCACCGCGGGAACGGTCGTGCAGTATGGCCACGCGCCCGCATTGTATGACTGCGCGGTCACGCAGCCGATTCCCGCCAAGCACAAGATGGCCCTGGAGGATCTCAGTCCCGGCGACCTTGTGCGCATGTATGGAATGGTGGTGGGAGAAGTCACCCAGCCCATTCCGCGCGGGGGCCTGCTCTCGACACGCAATGTGCGCCATCGGGCCGATCCCTACTCGGCCACACGCCATCCGGCCTCGTTCGCATTGCCGGACGCTTCTGGCTGGCTCGGCCGCACCTTCATGGGCTACCACCGCGCAGATGGCCAGGTAGGCACGCGCAATTACTGGCTGGTGCTGCCTCTCGTGTTTTGCGAGAACCGCAACGTGGACCGCATGCGGGAAGCACTTGAAGAAGAGCTCGGTTACGGCAGCTCGCACAATTCTTATCGCCAGTATGTGCGGCGCCTGGTGCACAAGAGGACGAGCGGCAATGGGGCCGGTTCAGACGATGCGCGTGCGGCGGCACAAGCGGATCGCGTTTTTCCCAATCTCGACGGCATTCGATTTCTTACCCACCAGGGAGGCTGCGGCGGCACGCGCCAGGACGCGCAGGCGCTCTGCGGCTTGCTGGCCGGATACATTCATCATCCCAATGTGGCGGGAGCGACGGTCCTGAGCCTGGGCTGCCAGAACGCGCAGGCCAGCATGCTGATGGACGAGCTGCGCGCGCGCGATCCGGAGATGAGCAAACCGGTCCTGGTCTTCGATCAGCAAAAGTCGGGACGCGAAACCGCGCTGATGGGCCGCGCGCTCGATGAAACCTTCGCCGCTCTCGAGCAGGCCAACCGGTCAACGCGCGCACCGGCGCCGCTCTCCGCGCTGACCATCGGCCTCAAGTGCGGGGGTTCTGATGGATTCAGCGGCATCTCCGCCAATCCAACACTGGGGTATGTTTCCGATCTGCTCGGAGAAATCGGCGGCCGCACGCTGCTTTCCGAATTTCCCGAGTTGCACGGCGTGGAGCAGGAATTGATCAATCGCTGCGCCACCGATGAACTGGCCCAACGCTTCTACGATTTGATGCAGGCCTATTCCTCGCGCGCGAAAGCGGTGCACTCCGGGTTTGAAATGAACCCATCGCCGGGAAACATTGAAGATGGACTGATCACCGATGCCATCAAGTCGGCCGGTGCGGCGCGCAAGGGCGGAATCGGACCGGTTCGCGATGTGCTCGATTTTCCACAGTACGCGACCACGACCGGGCTCACCCTTCTTTGCACGCCCGGCAACGATGTGGAATGCGTGACCGCCCAGGCTGGTTCGGGCGCGAACCTTGTGCTCTTCACCACCGGCCTCGGAACGCCGACGGGCAACCCGGTCGCTCCGGTGATCAAGATCTCGACCAATTCCACGCTGGCCGAACGCATGAGCGACATCATCGATTTCGATGCAGGCGGAATCGTCACCGGCGAGACGACCATTCCCCAATGCGCGGCCCAACTGCTCGAGCTGTCCATGCAGGTTGCAAGCGGTGAGCGTCAGACCAAGGCCGAGTTGCTGGGGCAAAACGATTTCATTCCGTGGAAGCGCGGCGTGTCGCTCTGAGAGAGCTTCAGGCCGAAGCCTCTGCACTACTCCAGAAGCGACGCAACGGCCGCCAGGGCGGCAATGGCGGCAGTCTCGGCGCGAAGAATACGTGGGCCGAGCGAAGCAGCCCGCCAGCCGTTGGCGTCGAAGAGCGCCTCCTCTTCGGGAGCCCAACCGCCCTCGGGGCCGATTGCAATTTCAAAGGGAGGCATTTCATTCTCCGCGGCAGCCACCGCTTCCTCGACCAGGGCGCGCAGTGTAGTGGTGCGTTCCTGTTCGGCGAGTACGATGCGCGCACCTTTGGCGGCGGCTCGCGCCCTTTGGGGAAGTGGGACGGGGTTGCAGATCACGGGCACATCCGACCGGCGCGACTGCTGCGCGGCCTCCTGCACGATGCGGCGCCACCGTTCCGCGCGCTTCTCCGCGGCCTGGCCGAGATGCTTCTCCGTCCTTCGCGCCATCACCGGAGCAATCTCCGCTACTCCCAACTCCGTGGCTTTCTCGATGGCCCACTCCATGCGATCGAACTTGTAGACGGACATGACTAGAGTAATAGGCAGCGCGGGATCGGCTTCAACTTCGGCGATCAGATTGAAGCGGACCTCGCGTGGCGCAACCGCGGCTACCTGTGCATGGAAAACGCGTCCGCCGGCGACCACATCTGCATCCATGCCCGGCTGCGCGCGCAATACGCGGACCATGTGTTCGGCCTGTGCGGCCGTGATGGACGCGGTGGCCTCGTCCCAGTGTTCGGCGATCCAGCGTCGACGAGTCATGTTGCCTGCCTCTCCACTTCAATCGGAAATCGGCGTTCATCGAGCGTATCTACGCATTCTGAACTCAGGCGACTTGGTGCCCAGAAACACCTAGGGGGCGCTTGAAGCGCCCCCTAGAGTGTTGCCTTTTGGTTGTTGATCCGCTTACTTCTTCTTTGCGGCTTTCTTCGCGGCCTTCTTTGCAGGTGCCTTCTTGGCTGCCTTTTTAGTTGCCATTTGCCTATTCTCCCTTTTTCGATGGGTTGCATCGAACCTGCAATAACAATATTGCAGTTGAGGAAAGATATAGTTTCATGCTTCATCAGTGTCAAGAAAAAAACGACTGAGAGGTGGAAAAAGTGGCAACAATTTTTTCAATGATGTGTCGA
>DASXGD010000145.1:0-2516 GCA_036489245.1 Occallatibacter sp.
GGGAATACCGCGGCGGCTTCGGCGTCGTCATCAAATCGGGCAACGCTGCCACCTTCGACGTGAAGATTTTGGATGCACTCGGCTTGCATGCACCGTAACTCAGAATGTCAATTGCAACGTCCCTTAGCCACTCATCGCTCACTGGCGCTGCTGGTCAGCCTCTTGCAGTAGGAAAGTTAGCGTTACCTCATCATCCTTTGATCGTAACTATGTGCGCAACGGGCGCAACTACATCTCGCCCAGCAGAGCGCCGTTTCCGGCTCGCCACTTTCTCAAAGCGCGACAGTAGTTCTCTGGGACGGTTGGAAATACCCGGGGAGAATGAGTTGTTGCTTTACGTGCACGATCATGACTGGTCCTGGCAGCCATGAATCCAAGCTCGTCTGTCCCACCCAGGACTATGCCGTCGATGGCTGCACTAGTCCGCAACCATCCGACTACTTCCAGAGCGACCGTTTAGCCCGCACGCCGAATGTTTTAATTCGCTTTTTGAAAGGGAGAGCTTAGATGTGCTCGAATCGAAACAGTAACCCCCCCTTTTACAGGAGCCCACATGCCTACCATTACCACCAAGGACAGCGTAGAGATCTTTTACAAGGACTGGGGTTCGGGCCAGCCGATCGTGTTCAGCCACGGCTGGCCGCTGAGTGCGGATGATTGGGACGCGCAGTTGCTTTTCTTCCTGCATCATGGCTATCGCGTTATCGCCCATGACCGCCGTGGCCATGGTCGCTCGACCCAGACCGCTGACGGCCACGATATGGACCATTATGCTGACGACCTGGCGGCTCTTACGGCGCATCTCGATCTGAAAAACGCCATCCATGTCGGCCATTCCACCGGCGGCGGCGAGGTGGCGCACTATCTGGGCCGACATGGCGAAAGCCGGGTGGCCAAGGCAGCACTGATCAGCGCGGTGCCGCCGCTCATGGTGAAGACGGCAGCCAATCCACTCGGCCTTCCCAAGGAAGTGTTTGATGACCTGCAGGCGCAACTCGCCGCCAATCGGTCGCAATTCTATCGCGACGTTGCGTCCGGACCTTTCTACGGCTACAACCGGCCGGGCGCGAAAGCCTCAGAGGCCGTCATCCAAAATTGGTGGCGCCAGGGCATGATGGGCGGCGCCAAGGCGCACTACGACGGCATCGTCGCCTTTTCCCAAACCGATTTCACGAAAGACCTCAAGAAGATCACCGTCCCGGTGTTGGTCATGCATAGCGAAGACGACCAGATCGTGCCCTATGTCGCCGCCGGGCCGCTGTCCCATAAGCTGCTGAAGAACGGAACCATGAAAACTTACAAGGGCTTCCCGCACGGCATGCCCACTACGGAAGCGGCCACGATCAATTCCGACCTGTTGGCGTTCGTCAAAAGCTAGCCACGCGCCAGACATGCTTTCTGCGGGCTGTTCCAATCCGCCACCACCGCTTCCAGAGATCATTTGGAATCCAGCTCCCCATAATGATCCGACCTCCGGCCCGGGTCACGCGCACCATCTCCTTGGCCACATCAAACGGCTTCGGCGCAAACATCGCTCCAAAGATGCTCAAGACGAGGTCAAACGTCTGATCTTTCAGTTCGTGCAAATTGGTCGCATCACCTTCCTGAAACTTGCTGTTGTATTCATCGGGAACCGGGGGCAAGGAGTATCGGATGAACACGACTCGAAGCGGTTTCTTGACGGCTACCGGGGCGCCGACGACGGGCGCCGACGCGCAGGACGATGGCCACGATCACGCACACCAGACGGTTCCTTCGGACCTTGCCCTGCGAGTCAGGGCGCTCGAATCGCTGCTGATCGAAAAAGGGCTGGTCGACCGGGCGGCGCTCGATGGGTTGATTGATACCTACGAGCATAAGGTCGGCCCGCGCAACGGCGCGCGGGTTATAGCAAGAGCCTGGGTTGATCCCGCCTACAAGCAGCGCCTCTTGACCGATGCCACTGCCGCGATCGCGGAGCTTGGCTATCGCGGCATGCAGGGCGAGCACATGGTAGTGGTCGAGAATACGCCCAAGCTGCACAACCTTGTCGTCTGCACGCTCTGCTCCTGTTACCCCTGGTCGGTCCTCGGTCTGCCGCCGGTCTGGTACAAGTCCGCGCCCTATCGTTCACGCGCGGTAGTCAACCCGCGCGGCGTGTTGCGCGAGTTCGGGCTCGAGCTGCCGGAGGATGTCGAGGTGCGCGTTTGGGACAGCACGGCGGAGCTGCGCTACCTCGTGCTGCCAGAGCGGCCAGCTGGCACCGAGGACTTGAGCGAGGAGGCGCTCGCCGCGCTAGTCACGCGCGATTCCATGATTGGCGTGGCCAAGATTGCGCCATCACAGGAGGGAGCTAGCATATGAATGGGGTACATGACATGGGCGGCATGCACGGCATGGGCCCGATCCAATACGAGAAGAACGAGCCCGTATTCCACGAGCTCTGGGAGTCACGGGCGTTCGCGCTGCAGCTCGCGATGGCATTCTGGGGAAAATGGCCCATCGACGCGTCTCGTCACCAGCGCGAGCTGATTCCC
>DASXGD010000179.1:0-2218 GCA_036489245.1 Occallatibacter sp.
TGGGGAACATTCTCCGGTGAGGCAATACGCTTCTCATCCTGTTTGTCGCCCAGCAAAAGCCCTCCCGTGGAGGCCTTCGGCATCCCATCCTGATGCAGTTTTACTCCGGCCCGCTGATGCATCTTCTCTCCGGCGTTGACAAGCCGTATTGCGGGCAATCACGAACATGTCTGTGAGGCGGGACAGATCGGTCGTCAGGTCATCCGTGATCCCGTCCGCAAAATATTGCTGGTCTCGGTCAGCGCTGAGATTGGCAAAAGGCAGAACAACGATCGACAGACGCGGCGCGCTCAACGGCCGCAACGCCAGCGCATTTTCGATTATCGGTGTGGGTGGCGATCGTGAGCGGGTCCACCAGACCGCGGCACCGACGAGCATCAGCGCTGCCATCGTCAGTGCGATCCCGGCGACGGCCAGGCCTGGTCGCCGGCTTCGCGAGGGCGGAACTCGCACCGCCAGCGGGGGGTGTTCCGAGACGCGGCTCGCCGCGGGACTTTGGGCCGCAGCGCCATCGCGGGTTTCAAGGACTGTCGCGGTTTCGCGCTCCTCTTCGCCTTGCTCGAGCCGAGTTACGGGTGCAGTAAAACGGTAACCCCGGGCGGCGACGGTCTGGATGCAGCTCCCTTCCGCTCGCCCCTGATCGAGGACCCGGCGAAGCGTCGATATCTGAACTGTCAAGTTGGCATTTTCGACAACCGCCCGCCCCCAGAGCCGCCATGATCTCTTCCTTGCGGACGAGCGCTCCGGGGCGGTTGACCAATACGGCAAGGACGTCGAGGGCGCGCGGGCCGATCGCTACCGGGACGTAAATGCCGCGTTCGTCACGCCGCGACAGACCCTCCCGCCGATTGAGGCGGAAGTCCTCGAACAGGAAAATCTCGGCCGTGGCGAGCACGCCCATGCCTCCCGTCTTCCCGCGTATACCAGCTCTCGTGAGCCGAGATGCCGGTGCTCTCCAGCGGGGTTCTGACCGCAATTTTGCCGCGGTTGAAAGGGAATTTGCAGCATTTTTGGAAATTTTTTAGACCGCCTTTGTAGCCGTATCTCGCGGGCGCGCACCTTAATGGCTGTCTTGAGCCGCTAAGCTCTTGAACCCAAACGGGAGGCGAGGAAATGCGCTGCAACAAGAAGGCGATGTTCAGAACTGCGATTACCGGAACTCTCGCGATGGTCTCGCTGACGATGGGTCTTGTCACCGAGGCGTCCGCCGGATGCGGAAACCTTCCGGGGTTTAAGGCGGGCGCTGTCCAGCCGATCTTGTGGCAAGGGGCGGGTGGATTCGGACCAGGCTCGCCTCTGCTGGTCGCGGACCACGACGACTCCGTTGATGGTATCGTGGGGTTCTGGAGAGTGACGTATGTGACCAAAGGCACTCCCGGCCTGCCTGACGGCACGGTCCTCGACGACGCATTCCAGCAGTGGCATTCGGACGGAACAGAGATCCATAACTCCCAAAAACCGGCAGCGAGTGGCAATGTTTGTTTAGGGATATGGAAGAAGACCGGAAAATTTCATTATACACTCAACCACTTTGTCCTGAATTCGGATCCCACCAACGACAGCCTGCACGACCGGGCTCAAATCCGCGAAGAAATTGACCTGGATGGTAGCGGCGATGAACACTTCGGGACCTTTACGATCGATGACTATGATCTCGAAGGGAACCTTCTTGGCCACTTCCAGGGCACGGTGCACGCGACCCGTATCACCGTGAAGACCGATTTTAAGGACCTGTTCTGAGCCGCGAGCCAGCTACGCCGGCGAACCCTCTCACTTCTGCGGCTCCAGCCGTTCGAGGATCGTCTTCAACGCCTGGGTCTGAGGCGATAGCGGGTCGAAATTGACGAGCCGGCGCAAGGCCGTGATCAGGATCGCACGTTCGTTATCGGTGAGGTCTAACCGTTGCATCATGTCAAATATGGGCCGGAAACGACGGGAGGACGAGTCGGGAGGATTCACTTTCCGCCGTCCGCTCCTGGCAAAGCGCGCAACGTACACACATCGTTACCGCCGGGATCGCCAGCCCGATGGCCGGGGACCGCAGCAAACGGGTGGCGGCCTCAATAAAAGCATGGTCTGGCGCATCGTGATGGCGTGGCTGGTGACGGTGCCCGTCACCATCGCCACCGCTGCCGGGCTGTTGTAGATCCGCTTCAGGTTCGCACGAGACTCCCCGCTGGAGGAAGCCGGATTCGAACTCATGGTCCCGCCAGCCATC
>DASXGD010000184.1:0-4913 GCA_036489245.1 Occallatibacter sp.
CAGACCAACGTGGTGGCGGGTTCATGCCTGCCCGCGGGGGCGGGTTGCCTTTCGCTCGCCGATGGCTTTCCCGCACCGAACGCGTTCGGAAACTATGCCGTTGATCCCCACTATCGACTCCCGTACGTGCAGGTGTGGAACGTGGACATCCAGAAGACGCTGCCGTGGGGAATTGTGTTGAACGCAGGGTACAACGGGTCGAAGGGGAGCAACCTCGATGTGACCATCGCCCCGCGCCAGGGGCCGGATGCGCCGCTGACCAATCCCGCCAACGTGCTGTTCAACTATGAAGAGTCGGCGGCGTTTTCGCGCTTCAACGCGGGGACGCTGCGGGTGAACAAGCGATTGTCATACGGGTTTGGGGTGGGGGCGAATTATCAATATTCGCACTCCATCGACAATGCCGGGTCAGTGGGTGGAACGTCGACGGTTGTGGCGCAGAACTGGCAGAATATCCTGGCCGAAGAAGGGAATTCAAGTTTCGATGTAAGACACAAGGTTTCGGGTAACTACGTCTATGAACTGCCGTTTGGAAAGGATAAGTTCTGGTTTACCACGGGTAAGGCGTCCCACGTACTCGAAGGGTTCTCGATCTCGGGCACATTTACTTTTGCGACAGGGTCGTATCTGACTCCCAGTTACCAGGCTACGATAGGTGACGTTGCCCAGGGCATCGCCGGGACCCAGCGGCCGGACCGGGTTGCCGGCGCGTCGTTGACGGAAGGCGGCGGGTCGCTGAAACACTGGTTCAACACCGCGGCCTTTACCGCGCCTGCGGGCCCGTACGGCACGGCGTCGCGGCATTCGATTCTGGGACCGGGAATCATTCAGAACAACATGTCTCTATCGAAGACCATGCAGCTGGGAGAGACGCGCAGTTTCGAAGTGCGCGCCACGGCCAATAATGTATTTAATACCGTGCAGTATTCCGGGGTAGATACGACACTCTACACGGGGACGGAGGCGAGTTATGCTTCGCCGTTCGGACAGGTAACTTCGGTGGGGGCGATGCGGTCGTTTCAGTTTACGGCGCGGTTCAGGTTTTAGTTAGCGGAGTTAGCTGGTCGTGCTGAGTTAGCGATGGACGATGGAAAGGGCGTTGATGGCGGGTTGCTCCAGGCGGATTGTTGCATTCGTGATGGCCCAGGCACTGATCCTGCCAATGCCCGTTCCTTTGCGTGCGCAGAGCCAGGCTTCCCAACCGGCGGCGCCGGCCCAGAACTCGCCGCAGCCGGGCGGCTTTGTGATGAAGGTGAATGCCGAACTGGTGCTCACCAATGTGGTTGCGCGCGATAGCAAGACGGGCGAGTTGGCGCGGGGGCTCAAGCAGAGCGACTTCAGCGTCTATGAGAGCGGCAAGCAGCAGCAAATCGCTACGTTCGATTTTCAGAGCGTGGATATGGCCACTCCGCTCAACGAGGCCACGGTCAGCGGACTGGCCGCGGGGACAAGCGGGCCGGGGAACAAGGCGGTTGTCGTGGCTCGTCCGGAAGACTTGCGCAATCATCGCCTCATCGTCATGTTCTTCGACCTGACAACGATGCAGCCCGAAGACGTGGAACGCAGCGTGGATGCGGCGCGCGATTTCCTGAAGAAGAAGATGGCGCCGGCCGACCTGGTCGCGCTGGTCTCGCTGGGAGACACCCTCAAAGTCGATCAGGATTTCACCGCCGACAAAGACGCGCTTTGGAATGAGGTCGGCATCTACAACGGGACTGAAGGGCAGGGATTTGCGCAGGGAGCCGGCGCCAACTCCAACCAGGTGGAAGACACCACCGGCTACACGCCCGACGAGAGCGAGTACAACGACCTCAATACCGACCGCGAACTGTTTGCCCTGCGGGCAATTTCGAAATCGCTGGAGAAGATCAGCGAGAAGAAATCGCTGCTCTATTTCTCCGGGGGCATTTCGCGCGACGGCATCGAAAACCAGGCGTCGCTGCGTGCCGCCATCAACTCGGCGGTGCGCGCCAATCTCGCCATCTACAGCGTGGACACGCGCGGCCTGCAGGCGATTTCTCCGCTGGGGGATGCATCCATGGGGAGCCTGCGCGGCACGGGAGCCTACAATGGCGGCGCTTTGACGAACAACATGAACCAGAACTTCGCTACGCAGGAAGTGATGGCGACGCTGAGTTCCGACACGGGCGGCAAGGCGTTCTTCGACTCCAACGATTTTGCGCCGGCCTTTGCGCAGGTGCAGCGCGACACTTCGGCCTACTATGCGATCGGATTTCACTCCACCAATCCGGCGCGCGACGGTAAGTACCGCAAGCTGACCATCAAGATCAATCGGCCCGGCATCAAACTCGAATACAGGCCCGGGTACTATGCGCCGTCGGACTTCCAGCATTCGGGCAAAGAAGATCGCGAACGCGATCTCGAAGACCAGTTATCGAGCGATCTGCCCGCTACCGACATGGCGCTGTATCTCGACGCTCTCTACTTCCGGCTGGATGAGAATCGGTTCTATGTGCCGGTTTCGCTGATCGTACCTGGGTCGCAGGTCCCATTTGTGAAGGGCGGCGACAAGGACAAGGCGACGCTCGACATTATTGGGGTGGTCATCGATGAAGTGAAGCGGCCGATCGGGCGGGCGCGGGAAACCGTGAAGCTGAACCTCGACCAGTCGCTCGGAGCGCGGCAGAAAAACATCCAGTACAACACCAGCTTCAATCTGCCTCCGGGCAAGTATCACCTGAAGTTCGTGGTGCGCGAGAACCAGACCGGCCGCATGGGATCGTTCGAGGCCGACATCAACCTGCCAGAGATGAAGAAGGCTCCCCTCAAGATGAGCTCCATCGTCCTGGCATCGACGCGCCAGCCCAGCAAGCAGCAATCTCCCCTGGTGCGCAACGGCCAGGAATACGTGCCCAACATCAGCCATGTATTTCGTCAGGACCAGCATCTCTATCTGCTGTATGAGGTCTACTCGCCGACCCGCGAAAAGCCCTCCGAGAATCAGCCCAAGGGAACCAAGCCCGGCGTCAGCCTGCTCAGCAGCCTGGAACTGATTCAAGGTTCGACCAAGGTCTACGAGACGCCGCTGGTGCAGGCCAAGGCCATCAACGTCGCGGGCCGCGATGCAGTGTCGATTGAATTGGACGTGCCCCTGGCGGGGCTCAAGCCGGGTTCGTATCTATGTCAGCTCAACGTGGTCGATGATGCGGGGGGGAGCTTTGCGTTTCCGCGGTTTGCGGTGCTGGTGCGGGAGCCCGTAACCGCGCCCGCCGCAACTGCAAGTCCGGGACGATAAGAATGCCCCAGCCGCGCGGAGCGGTCTTGAGCGTCGAATTCACCCGTACACGACCGGGATGGGCGAGCGATGCCGTCAGGCTCTTTTCCCCGTAATGAGTCGTACGATAAACACCACCAGCACCGCTCCGCAAACGGCAATCAGAATCGTGTAGATCAACCCGCCCTGGGGTGAGAGACCGAGAGCGCCGGCAATGTATCCACCTACCACTGCGCCGACGATGCCAAGAATG
Source organism: Occallatibacter sp. (assembly GCA_036489245.1). Lineage (GTDB taxonomy): Bacteria > Acidobacteriota > Terriglobia > Terriglobales > Acidobacteriaceae > Telmatobacter. The sequence continues at coordinate 3,489 of DASXGD010000184.1, forward strand.
ATGTCGAGGAAGAAGCCATAGCCACCCCCCTTCATCAGTTTTCCGGTAATCCACCCGGCCACCAGTCCAATCAGGATCCACCACAGCAGATACATACCTTCCTCCTTCGATCATTTACTGGATGATTGCTGCGCTTCACTGCATGTGCGGACGGTTCTGTTGCGAATGAAGAGAGAATTCGGTTTGGGCCCGCCGGTTACGGGATCAACAGGATGGGTTCACGGCTCGGCCCGAATCATACACCTGCCGGCATAGGGAGTGAATCTGAAATATTCATTCCGGATTATTCTGATCCGCGTCGCGATACGGGCAATGGCGGCAGCCGGAACCGCAGCAATAACCGCGCTTGAGATGGTAGGCCGCCGTGAAGACGAGGTACGGGCCCTCCATGTAGTAGTCCTCGGGCGCGAGCGGCGGCGCTTGCGGCGCGGCGGGCTGATCTTGATCCATGTTCCTATTCTCGTTCATCGGCTTCGCTCTAAAATCGAAACATGACACTGAATGCTCATGAACGCGCGCGCCGCATCAAGATCATCCTCTTTGACGTGGATGGTGTTCTGACCGACGGCACCATCTGGCTGGTGCCTGCGCCAGCTGCGAAGGATGCAGAAAGCCTTCCCCACAAGCAATTCGGCGGGCCTGACGGCGGGGTGGGGTACGGTATTCAGTCCGCCACCATGATGGAAGCCAAAGGCTACAGCGCGCACGACGGGGCCGGCATTTCGCTGGCGCGGATCGGCGGCATGAAGTGCGGAGTGATCACCAAGCGCATCAGCGAGACGGTGGCCACGCGCGCGCGGGACCTGAAGCTTGAATTTGTCTACCAGGGCCAGGCGTTCAAGATGCAGGCGGTTCGCGACATTATGGCCAGGGAAGGCGTGACGCTCGATGAGATCGCTTATGTCGGCGACGATGTTATCGATCTTCCGGTGATGCGCGCGTGCGGTTTCGCAGTCGCGGTGGCCAATGCGCGCGAGCAGGTGAAGGCCGAGGCACACTACGTCACGCCGCATGCGGGCGGGTGCGGAGCAGGGCGCGACGCGATCGATTTCATCCTCGACGCCAAGGGCCTGCTGAACAACTGCATCGAAACCATGATCGACGAATCCAACCCGATTTCACCGTCGATGGATATCGGCAACAGCGGGGATGCGGCGTAATCGGCGGTCAATTCTTTTTTGCATAAGCAGGAAACACCGTTTCAATAAGGACCGCGCGCAGGGCCTGGCGCAGATCGGCGTGCGGATCGGGCTCGGTGTTTGACTGGGGATGAAGCGTGTCTGCCGGCGGCGCGCCGGTGTCGGTGGTGTTCACGGCCAGGATGCTGGCGCTCATGCCTGCCGGATCGATCAACAATTCCGACGAGAATCCGCCCTGGTCGCCGTCATGGTAGACGTAGCGGTGCCCGCCGGTGTCGAGCACAAA
>DASXGD010000215.1:0-2700 GCA_036489245.1 Occallatibacter sp.
TCGAGCTCGTCGAGCACGTCCAGCTTCGTGATCACGAGCCATTCGGCGCCGTTCACCTGGTTGGAATAGCGCAGCAGGGGAATATCGAGCCATCCGCAGCGTCGCGGACGCCCGGTTACGGCGCCGTATTCGTGGCCGCGGGCGCGCAGCTGCTCCCCCACCGCTTCGTGAATCTCGGTGGGGAACGGCCCTTCGCCCACTCGCGTGACATAGGCCTTTGTGACGGCGATGACGGTGCCGATGGCCGTCGGCCCCACCCCGGTTCCGGTGGAGGCGCCGCCCGCCGTTGCCGACGAAGACGTCACAAATGGATACGTGCCGTGGTCGATGTCGAGCATCGTGCCCTGCGCACCTTCGAACATCACGCTGCCCCCCTTGCTCAGAATGTTGTTGAGCAGGCGGCCGGTGTCAGCGACGAAGGGCCGGATCTGTTCGGCCGCGGCGGCGTATTCGTCGAACATTTTTTCGGGATCGAGCGGACCCGATCCGATCTGGGGGCCGAACAGGGCGTGGGCTATCTGGTTCTTCTCTTCGCATGCGGCCTCGATGTGGGTCTTGAGCAATTCAGGCCGCAGCAGGTCTACGACGCGCAGACCGCTGCGCGCCATCTTGTCTTCGTAAGCCGGACCGATGCCGCGGCTGGTGGTGCCGATTTTCTTGCGGCCCGGCGCGCTCTCCGCAGCCAGTTCAATCATGCGGTGATAGGGCAGGATAACCTGGGCGCGGTTCGAAACATTGAGCTGCCCGTCGACATCCACTCCGAATTCCCTCAGCCGGGCGACTTCCTTGAGGAAGGCGATCGGGTCCAGCACGACGCCGTTGCCGATCACGCCCTTGCAGCCCTTGCGCAGCACGCCGCAGGGAATCAGTTGCAGAATGAATTTCTGTCCGCCGATGATGACGGTGTGCCCGGCATTGTGCCCGCCGGCGTAGCGTGCCACGGCGCTGAATCGCTCGCTGAGCACGTCCACAATCTTTCCCTTGCCCTCGTCGCCCCACTGGGCACCCAGCACCACCGCCGTCTTCGCTCGCATGACCTTCCGTTCCTGCTGATGTTTGTTATTGTGGGCGGAGTTTGCCGCCGCGGGCGAAGTCGATGAGTCTGTGAATCCGTTTTCCGGGCCCACAGATTGCCCCATCCCGTCCCGCACCACGTTCGATCATAAACCCCTCGATCGGATCAAGCCCGGATCGGTCCGCAGCATGCCGGCTGCGAACTCCGGATCGCCCTCCGGTTGTCTTTCTGTTTGAGCTTGTCGCTATAATGAGCCAGATTTTCTGCGGCGGTTGATGTTCAGTGCTCTTTCAAGGGGCGCCATGGCGCGAACCTTCATCATCGAAGCTCCGATGCCGATCCTGAAGATGGCGGTCTGCGCCATCGTGTTGAGCCCTGCGGGATGGGCGAAGACCCTCGCAGATAAGCCGGCCGATCACCTCGCTCCAACCCGCGCGAAACTTGATGCGCTTCAGTCCTGCCTGGGACAGAGCACTGCGCTGAGCACGCTGCGGAAGGGTTTGCTCTGGGGCTGGCCAAAACCCGGAAGCGCGCCCTCTTTGCAAGCGCCGCCTCCGGCGCCTCCGCCTCCGGCCGAATACCTCGACAGCCTTGACCGGGACGTTCAGGCCTGCGCGGTTGCGGCCGCCTTGCAGGATCCAGAGCAGCGGCGCCAGGTCTTGAGCGCCGTTGCGAAGGACGTCGAGATCAAAGCCGCCGACTGCCACCAATTCGGAATGGGGCGCAGAGTGCCGGTGACGATTCGTACCCTGCGCGCGGCAACCGCTGAGAACGGATGGCAGGTCTTTTATAAATGGTCGTGCGCCAGCTTGCTGCAACCGGAAGAGGTGCGTGTTCCCAATCTCACCAGCCCCGCGAATGTCGAACTGCCTCCCGGTGAATATTTCTTTCGCGCGGAGAAGAAGAACTCCTCCGGCCAGGTTCAGTCCATCGCCCCGGTGAAAATCGTGGTTGGCTCCGCAGCGGCGGTTCCGCTCGAACTCGCGATCGAGTGAGAGAGGCCAGGATGGCAGTGGAAGCAAGACAATCCGTGCCGGCGAAGTCGACCCGCCTGGCGGGCTTTGCGAATTTCTTCAAAGGCTACATGAGCGTCTCGACCATCGTGGCCGCAGCCATTCCCATCCCAGTCGGCAGCTTGAAACTGATCCCGGTGTTCTCCCAGCAGAGGGGCTTCCTGACGGTTTACGCGTCGCTGTTCTGCTTTCTCCTGCTGGCGTTCGTGTTTTCGATCCGCCACCGCCTGGCGGGGCCCATGTTTGCGAAAGGGCCGGCGGGCGCGCTGATCGCGGCGCTGCCGTTTGTCTTTATCGTTCTCACGCTGGGCTCGGTCATCGCGTACCATGCCGTTCTGCTCGAATCGATCGAACAGCTGCGCCTGCGGGGGCTGACATTTTCAACCGATGTGTTATTGGAGAAGGTCGATGCCACCGAGATTCCGTATGCGGTGGAGCTGGCGGCATGCTATCTCGGCATCTTCATCTTCGCCGAATCGGCATTTGTGCTGATGGCGATTCGGGAATACCTGCAGGACCTGCTGCGCCTCGACGAGGTGACGCTGTTGCGGGGCACGCCGGAACAGACCGAGGCCGGGACTGAGTCCCGCCTGGCCGCAGTGCCGGACGCGCCTAGTGCGCGAGGTTGATTCCCCGTCCGACGGTGGCGATAAACACGATGGCAAACACCGC
>DASXGD010000243.1:0-7456 GCA_036489245.1 Occallatibacter sp.
CCGGAAACAAGGAGGCCGACCGACTGGCGAATGAGGCGATGGACCGGGGGATGGGGAAGCCAACTGGCGGAGGGAGCGGAACCGGGCACCCATCCACCCAGACCAGCAGGGCGGGGGACCCCAATGCCCAGCACGCGACCAGGCCGGCGGTCAAGCCCACGCCGCCAAAACCGGAGCGCCAGATCCTTGAAGGCTACGTCAAGAACGGCGTTGTTCACCTGTTAGAGGGCGAACTGCCGGACGGCATCTTTGTAAAGGTCGTTCGGGAGTAATAGCCGGTCCCACCACAGACTTTCGTAACCCGGCCCCGGTAATGGGATTCCGACCGGCCCGCGACTCACAACCAGGCACTGACTGCCGCCTAAAGACCTTCTCTTAATTATCTTTGCCGTTGGTTTGGCGGGCCATCTCCTGCAAACCAGAAATCTTTACCGGAGGAAACTATGACCGCTGCGAACCTGGCCAGCCGTTTTCCGCGCGCCTGGAAGGCGATTCTTTCCCTTGTATGCCTGTTCGGAGCCGCTTTCATTGTGGTGGCCTGCAACAGCACATCGACGGGATCGTCTGGCTGGACAACTCCCACCTCGACCATGGCCACGGTCAACGTCCGGGTGAGCGATCCGGCCACCTGCCAGTCGCCCAGCGGTCCTTTTTCCCACGTATACGTCACCATCACGGATGTTCGGGCCCACGTGAGCGCAACCGCCGGCGACAGTGATCCCGGATGGGTGGATCTGACACCCCACCTCTCCGGTGCGCCCATGCAGGTGGATCTTCTCGGCCAGGCTGATAATCAGTGTTTCCTGGCTACGCTCGGAGATGCGCAGCAATTGCAAGCAGCTTCATATCAGCAGATCCGCCTGATTCTGGCGCCAAACGGCGGCGCCACAATGGGCAACAATGCCTGTGGCAGCGATGCGAACTGCGTTGTTCTGGCCTCCGATTCCAGCGTCCACACCCTGCAACTCTCGAGCGAAGCCAAAACCGGGATCAAGATTCCATCCGGCCAGATTGCCTCGGGCAAGTTCACCATCACGGCCGGCCAAACCGAGGATCTCGACATCGACTTCATCGCCTGTCAATCGATCGTCCACGAAGGAAATGGCACTTATCGCCTTAAACCGGTCCTGCACGCAGGCGAGGTAAGCACGACGTCAACCTCAATTAATGGCAAGGTGCTGGACGGAGTCACCGGGAACCCAGTGAATGGAACGGTACTCGTCGCCGTCGAGCAGAAGGATGCAAATGGCATCGACCGGGTGCAGAGAGCCGCGCTGGCGGGCGCAGACGGGTCATTCGTCTTCTGTCCACTTCCGGCTGGAACTTACGACCTGGTCATTGTGGGAACGCGCACGGATGGCGGCCTCTACGAACCCTCGATCATTACCGGAGTTTCGGTCGGCAGCACCACCGGAACAGTAAACCTTTACGCCCTCGCATCGGCTGCCTTGAGCTCGGCAATACTCAACGGCGCGGTAACCTCCCAGAACAGCAGCAACGCGGGGACGATCGTCGATGTGGAGGTAAGCGTGCTCGAAACCATAAACGCCGTAACCTATACGATTCCGCTGGCGCCGACATCCACGCAGAATGCGGCAACCCTTTCGCTGGAAACGGCTCCATCGGGCGGAGCTGTGACGTGCCCAACCGGCACTGATTGCGCCAATTACACGCTGGAAGTTTCAGCGGGGGCCGCTAACGTGGGAGCCTGGTCTGCGGGAGGCACTACGCTAACGCCGAACGTGACCCTGGCCGCCTACCAGATCGATGCGGCAGCCTTCGTTCCCTCATCCGGCGGCCTCGCCGACTGCTCGCCGTCGGAGATGACCACGCCCGCCGTGCTCCTGACAGCCGGTGGATCAACAGTGGCAACGCCGACGCTCGCATTCACCATGTGCCAATAGCAAAGGAGGAGCCGGGGAAACGAGGGACGAAGACGCCGGATTCGACATCCGCCGCCCGATCACCCGCGGGGTGAAATCCCCGCATCCAAGGATCTGGACGTTTCCGCGAGGCTGTATTGGCCATCACTCAAAGCCAGCCGTCGACCAGGCCCCATTCGGCCAAGTCAAGAGCCTGGCACTGGGGCGTTCTGATTGCAGCTGTCGCGCTTGTGCCCTTGATCGTTGTGCAGATTCTGGTTGCCCGGGCTGGTCCGATCCTGAAAGGGCGGGTGGTTGAAACCCTGCGGGCGCGCTTCGGCAGCGACGTGCAGCTGGACAGCCTCCAGGTATCGATCTCTCGACAGCTAAGCGTGACCGGAACCGGTCTCCGCATCTTTCCTCCACCTGAGCTCGTAGCGGCCGGAGATGCAACCCCTGTCATCGCGATTGGCCGGTTTGACTTTGAGGCGCCATTTTCGGGGCTGATGTTCAAGCCAATGCATATCGGCGCAGTGCGTGTGCGCAATCTTGCCATCAATGTGCCTCCCGCTAACATGCGACGGCTGGCCCGCTCCCACGAGCGGCAGCTGGGGAAAGTAAAAATCAAGGTCGACACCATCGTGTGCGAGGATTCTCAGCTGGTGATCGGCACCGACAAGCCGGATAAGGATCCCCGGGTCTTTAGCCTAAGGCACGTGGTTCTCCACGATGTCGGGCCGCAAGTCGGGTGGCCGTTTGACGCCCTTCTCACCAATCCGGTTCCGGAGGGAGAGATTCACGCCATTGGCACATTTGGTCCCTGGAACACCGAGAGCCCTGGCGATTCGAAGGTGAACGGCAAATATCAGTTTGAGCACGCCGATCTCAATTCCATTCGGGGGCTGGGAGGAATTCTGCGGTCGACCGGAACTCTCGACGGGCAGCTCGATCGCATCGCGGTGCGGGGAGAAACATGGGTGCCGGATTTTTCTCTGGATACCGCCAACCACCCGATGCCGCTCTCAACCAGCTTCGCGGCCGTCGTGGATGGAACGACGGGAGACACCTACCTCCACCAAATAGACGCCACGCTGGGATCCTCGCGGTTCTCGTGCAGCGGGGCCGTGGTGAATGTGAAAGGCCGCGGTCACAATATCAATCTGAAAGTGGATGTGCCGGACGGGAAGATTCAGAACTTGCTGAAACTGGTCGTGAAATCAGAACCGGCCGAGATGTCGGGTGTAGTGACGGCGAACGCCGCCATGGATATTGAAGCCGGCGATCAGAGCGTGAGCAAGCGGATGAAGATGAAAGGTTCATTCAGCGTGCAGGCGATTCATTTTACCGATCCGGCGCTGGAGGACAAGATCGATATTCTGAGCCTCAGGGCCAGGGGGGAGACGGACAACCTCAAGCCGGGCGCACCGGACGTGACATCCAGGATGACGGGTGAGTTCGACATGGGCCGGGGCGAGCTTCACTTCTCCCGTCTCGACTATTCGCTTCCGGGAGGAGAAATCCACCTGAAAGGCGCCTATACCCTCGAAGGCAGAAGATACGACTTCGTGGGCCACGTGCGCACCAAGGCCGAGCTCTCCCAAATGGTGGCGTCAAAGTGGAAGCGCATTCTGCTGAAGCCCCTCGACCCCTTCTTCAGCAAGCACGGCGCGGGAGCCGAGATCCCGGTGCGCATTTCAGGTGCGAACGGAAAACCCCGGTTTGGCCTGCATTTCTAGCCGGGGCACGTGGTTCCGGTGCGGCGAATCGAGTCATTTCATGCCAGTTGATGGCCTTCTTCGCCGTTTCCTGCCTTACTCTGGCTTGCCGAGGTTGTTCCGCCACGTGTAGCCCTCGCGCTCCAGCAAGCGGTCACCGCAGTCGGGTCCCCATTTGCCGGCAAAGTAATTAGGGAAAACCTCGGGGTTCTTGGCCGCCCAGGCCTCAAGGATGGGAGTATAAAGCCCCCAGGTCGTTTCCACGCCATCACGCTCCGCAAACAGGGTCTGATCGCCCAGCATGGCGTCCAGTAGCAGGCGTTCATAGCCGTTCGCAGTAGACCTGCCGAAGGCCGCGGAATAATTGAAGTCCATCACCACCGGGCAGACGGCCATTTCTGGTGTGGTGGGGACCTTGGCGCCGAAGCGCAGCGCGATGCCTTCGTCGGGCTGGATGCGGATGGTGAGCAGATTGGGCTGGATCTCGGTGCAGGGCCCGCTGGCCTGCATGCGGTTGAAGATCAACAGAGGAGGCTGCTTGAACTGGATGCTGATCTCGGTAGCCCGCTTCTTGAGCCGCTTGCCGGCGCGCAGATAGAAGGGCACGCCCGCCCAGCGCCAGTTCTCGATCTCAAGCCGGACCGCGGCATAGGTTTCGGTGCCCGACTCGGGATTGACCCGCTCTTCGTCGCGGTAACCTGGAACCTTTTTGCCCTCTACCACGCCGGGGCCGTACTGGCCGCGAACGGTGTTGAGGATGGGGATGGGAGGAATGGCTTGCCAAACCTTCAGCTTTTCGCGGCGCACGCTTTCCGCCGCAAAGCTGGGGGGCGGCTCCATGGCCACAAAGCTGAGCAGTTCCATGACGTGGTTCTGCACCACGTCGCGTAGCGCACCGGCCTTCTCGTAGAAGGGCCCGCGGCCTTCCACGCCCAGCGTCTCGGCCGCCGTGATCTGAACATGCTCGATGTAGTTGCGGTTCCAGATGGGCTCGAAGATCCCGTTGGCAAACCGGAAGACCAGGATATTCTGGACCGTCTCCTTGCCCAGGTAGTGATCGATGCGGAAGACCTGGCGCTCTTCAAAGACCGCGTTCACCTGGTGGTTGAGCTCGCGCGCCGAAGCCAGGTCGTGGCCGAAGGGCTTCTCGATGACGACGCCGACGTGGCCATTTGCGGGATGCGCCATCTGCTGGGCGCCCAGGTTTTCTATGATGCCGGTAAAGAACTCGGGCGCGGTGGCGAGATAGAAGAGCCGGTGAGGTCCGATGCCTTCCTCGCTGGAGATGCGCGCCAGTTCTGCATTCAATGCGGCGTAGTGCCCGGGGTCGTCGAAGTTGAGCGCGAAGTAACTGACCTTCTTCATGAAGCCGTCGAGCTTGGGATCGGCGGCGTCGACTCCGCCAAATTCGATGATGCCCTGGCGCATGTCGGCTGCGAACTCATCGCCCAGGGGACGACGCGCCACGCCGACGATGTGAAACTTGGCCGGTAGGAGGCCGTTCTGCTCGAGGTGGAACAGCGCCGGCAGGAGCTTGCGCTTGGTCAGGTCGCCCGAGGCGCCAAAGATCGTCATGATGACCGGGTCGGGAATTCTTTCATTGCCGCGCGGGACCTGGGAAAGATCCTCCGGCTGAACCTTCATTTGAATCGTTGCCATAACCTGACCTCCTAAGACAGCTATTAGCTTATAGCCATTAGCTTTTAGCTTAATCAGAGCTACAGCCAGGGCTAACGGTAAAGCACACAGGCAATGAGCTAAAGGCTAAGAGCTAATAGCCAAGATGCTAGTCTTTCTTCACCGCATGCCCGCCGAACGCATTCCTCATGATCGAGAGCATGCGATCGGTGAAGTTGTTTTCTTCGCGCGACCGGATGCGCCGGATCAGGGACTCGGTGATCACGGGCGCCGAGACGTTCAGGTCGATCGCCTCAAACACGGTCCAGCGCCCTTCGCCGGAATCGGAGACGTAGGCCTGGAGCCCGTCGAGAGTGGGATTTTTGGCGAGCGCCTCGGCCGTCAGGTCCAGCAGCCAGCTCCGCACCACGCTGCCATAGCGCCAGATCTCAGAGATCTGCGCCAGGTCGAGATCCAGTTCCTCTTTCTTTTCCATGATGGTGAAGCCTTCGGCGTAGGCCTGCATCAGGCCGTACTCGATGCCATTGTGCACCATCTTGACGAAATGGCCGGCGCCCGCAGGCCCCACATGACCCCAGCCTTTGTCCTTGCCGGGGGCGAGGGTCTCGAAGATCGGGCGCAGATATTCAACCGCCTCTTTGTCGCCGCCGACCATCATGCTGTAACCCTCTTTCAATCCCCAGACGCCGCCCGATGTGCCGACGTCAACAAACTGAAAGCCCTTGGCGGTGACTTCCTTGTGGTGGCGCTGCGAATCCTTGTAATTCGAGTTACCGCCGTCGATCAGGATGTCGCCGGGGTTGAGCAGGGGTTCGAGTTTGGCGATGGTTTCATCCACCGGCTTGCCCTGCGGCACCATGATCCAGATGGCCTTGCGCACGGTGAATTTTTTGGCCATATCTTCGAGCGAGGACACGCCTACGTTGCCGGAGGCCGTGAGTTTTTCGACGGCTTCGGCATTGAAATCGAAGCCGATCACCTGGTGCCCGCCGAGGCGCAGCCGCTCCGCCATGTTGCCGCCCATCTTTCCCAGTCCAATCAATCCGAGTTGCATGGTTTCCTCCGTAGACATTTGCGAAACGCCGAAGAGTTAACGCCGGCGAAATATCCTAAAGAACGGTCAGATATTCGAGTTCCTGACGCAGCGCATCGGCTCCGGTAAATCGGATCGCTTTCATTCCGACCTTGGCCGCGCCGGCCACATTCTCCGGGCGATCGTCGATGAACAAGACCCGCTTTGCCGGCCTGCCGAGAATATCGAGCGCTCGTTGATAGATGGCAACCTTTGGCTTGCGAATGCCCAGATAGCAGGAACTAAGAGCAACCTCGAAATACTGGCGCAAACCAAATTGGCGAAAGCGGTACTCGTTCGGCAGCCGTGCCTCGTTGTTCAGGCAACCCACCATCGCCCTGCCCGCTGCCGCGATTTCTTTGAGGATTCCCAGCGCGCCATTGGGCAACTCCACCGACTGCGAGCAGATGGCGGCGATAAAATCATCCATCGCGAAGCTGCGCGGCTCGTAGAAGACGGTCTCCTCGAGATAGGCCTCGGCAGAAATCGCATCGCGTTCCCAGGAATCGTTGGGTACGGGGTGGCGCTTTTCAAATTCGGCCTTGTCGAGGTTGAAACTCTCGAGCACCTGGGTGCGCTCACACGTACCCCAGCCGTTGGTGAGAAGTACTCCGCCTACATCGAAGAGAATCACGTCGAAGGGGAACATCGGCGCCTCTTGCCTTGCGGGTGGTTACATTCTGTGAGCGGTGGATCCAGTAGAAATGCAGGTCCTTCGACTGCGTCCGCCATGGCGGACTCCGCTCAGGATGAAAGCGTGAGAGTTAAGCGGGACTGGTGGACCCCTGGCCGCACATGTATTTGGCTTCGATGGCTTTGACTTTGTTGAATCGCCGCGTGAACCGCTCTTCATTGGCGATGAATCTGGCTTTGATGAATGCATCGGCCAGTTCGTATGCGAGGGAGGCGCCAATGATGCGGGCGCCAAAGACAATTACGTTCATGTCGTCGTGTTCGACGCCCTGGTGCGCCGAGTAAGTATCATGGCACATTCCGGCGCGAATGCCGGGAATCTTGTTGGCCGCCACGCAAACGCCCACGCCGGACCCGCAAATGAGAATCCCGCGCTTCGCCACTCCCTGATTGATTGCTTCGCCAACTTTTTCCGCAAAGTCGGGGTAATCGTCCGGGGAGTTGCCGTTGTACGCGCCGAGATCCACCATCTCGTG
>DASXGD010000266.1:0-2465 GCA_036489245.1 Occallatibacter sp.
GCCAAATTCATGGTCTATCACACGTCGGGGACGGCTTCGGCTGAAGAACTCTGCGGCCGCGCCGAGTGGACTATGGATCGCATGACGACCCAGGGGTTCCAGGAGTTGCTCCTTTCCCAAGAGCAGTACATGGAGGATTATTGGCGCCGTGGCGATGTCCGCGTTAGGGATGTCAGAGAAGAACGCACGAAGCGCAGCACCGTAGAGATCCAGCAAGCGATCCGGTTCAACCTGTTCCACATCCTGCAGGCCTCGGCGCGCGCGGACGACGCGGGTGTGCCGGCCAAGGGTGTCACCGGGCAGGCGTATGAGGGTCATTATTTCTGGGACACCGAGATCTACCTGCTGCCGTTTCTTATCTATACCTCTCCTCGGATTGCCAAGAACCTACTGACCTTCCGCTACAAGATGCTGCCGCAGGCGCGGGTGCGCGCCAGGGAACTGGGCCATCGCGGCGCGATGTTCCCATGGCGCACCATCAGCGGCGAAGAAGCATCCGCGTACTACGCCGCCGGGACCGCGCAGTACCACATCAACGCGGACATCATGTATGCGCTCCGCAAATACATACAGGCGACCGGTGACGAAGCATTCCTGTGGGACTGCGGCGCCGAGATGCTCGTGGAAACGGCGCGCCTATGGCAGAGCTTGGGATTTTACTCGGACGCAAAAGGCGGCAAATTCTGCATCAACTCCGTCACCGGGCCCGACGAATACAACACAGTTGTGAACAACAACGCGTATACCAACTTAATGGCTCGGGAAAATCTGCGCTACGCAGCCGAGACCATCAACTCTTTGCGGGCGACAAACCCAGATGCGTATAACGCGCTCGTGCACAAAACAGCGCTCGAGCCCTCTGAGGTGGAAGGATGGGTACGGGCGGCGGAGAGCATGTATGTGCCTCACGATGAGAAGCTAAACATCATCCCGCAGGATGACAGCTTTTTGGACAGGGAGCCCTGGGATTTCCGAAACACACCGCACGACCACTACCCGCTGCTGCTGTTTTACCATCCGCTCAATATTTACCGGAAGCAGGTGATCAAACAGGCGGACGTGATATTGGCCATCTTCCTGCTCGGCGCGGCGTTTACGGCGGAGGCCAAGAAACGTAACTTTGATTTCTACGATCCCTTAACCACAGGCGACTCATCGTTGTCCTCCTGCGTGGAGGCAATTATCGCCGCCCAGGTCGGCGATGTCGAAAAGGCGATCCGGTACGGCGTTGCAGCACTACTGATGGACCTCGCCGATGTCGGCGGTAATGTCAAAGACGGTTGTCATATCGCCTCGATGGGCGGCACCTGGATGATGATGACCTACGGGCTTGGCGGCATGCGGGACGATGACGGGAAGTTATCGTTCTGGCCGCGTCGTGCGCCTGAGGACAACGCCATCCTTCGGTTTCCCGTGATGTACCGCGGCCAGATGTTAGAAGTCGAAATCGGCCTGGAGAACGTCAAATACACGCTGCGTGAGGGAATATCCCTAACAATCCGTCATGAAACAGAAGAAATTCAGCTGACACGAGAAAATCCAGAGTCAGTTCGCCCGGTCAGCGGCAGGTGAGGGGTAACTTGCTTCGCGGTTAGAAGGTGCGAATAAGGCATACAAGACGAGCATTCTCGTCCGATGAGCAGGACCTTCCAGCTCGCCCAAAAATGATGTCGAGGGTAGCGAGATAGACTTGCTTACCGTATTGGAAGGGTCGAACTAGATACTGGCGCCAGAAGATCTGGCACAGTGCAGCGCCCAAGGGGGCCGCGGTCGGTGAGCGCTAACCGCCCGCGCAAATGGCTCTCCACGGCAGCGGAGCGCACCGTCCCGCCAATTTTAGAGACGTCCGAATGCGTAATTTTCGCCGAGTGGAGGCGCTTGGCATAGGGGCGCGTCCCGCCTCATTCATGACGTAAATCCCCGTCGGGGGCTATTCCGCCGGCGAAGCCTGATGGGCGGGATCCGCTTCGAGCGGCGGGGCGCCGGCGACGGGTCTCGGGCGCGACGAGGGCTTGAGCCGCTCGCGCAGGCTTTGGAAGGTGACGTAGAGTGGCGGTATCACGAAAATTCCGAGGAACGAGGCGGCGATCATGCCGGCGAACACCGGCACGCTGACGTTCCGGCGCGCCAGCATGGCGGCACCTGTCGCGATGACGAGCGGCAGAAGCCCGAGAATGAAGGCGAAGGAGGTCATCATCACCGGGCGGAAGCGCAGGCGGGCACCCTCCGTCGCCGCCTCGCGCAGCGGGACGCCGTGCGCGCGCCGCTCCTTCGCAAACTCCACGATCAGAATTCCGTTCTTCGCCGCCAGCCCAATCAACACCACCATGCCGATTTGTGCATAGAGGTCGACTGTGACGCCGAAGACTTTGATGCCGATAAAGGCTCCGAGCACGCCGACCGACACCGACAGCAAGACCGGCACCGGGATAGTCCAGCTTTCGTACAGCGCCACGAGGAACAGG
>DASXGD010000279.1:0-5783 GCA_036489245.1 Occallatibacter sp.
GCTGTTTGTGCGCGCGGGGTCGATCGTGCCGCTCGGGTCCGAGATCGAGAACACGCACCAACAGCAGTCCATTGCAAAGGTGCGCATCTATCCGGGAGCGAATGCAGACTTCACGCTGTTCACCGATGACGGAATGACGTACGCGTATGAGAATGGGGCCGGGTCGGTGACCAGGCTTCACTGGAGCGATACCAATCATCAACTGACCCATGAAGGCGCGGCGGCGTGGAGTGGGGAGGACAATGCGGTGGTGGACGTCGTTGGCCACTGATCCAAACCAGGGGCCCCAGGGTCTCCCGACTTTCTTGGCGGCGGTCGGTATCAAGTTCCAGTAGGGTAGTTGAACATCACAAAGTGAGATGTCACCAATCTCCCCTTGTCATCGTGGGTTCGAAACCCATGTTTGACATCGTGCCTCATTAGGTCAGAACCATCATCGGCGCGAATCGGGGTGGGGTAGATGCTCATTATGAACGGCATACCCCACAACCAGAATCTCCCTCCGACCAATCGGCCTTTGTCCGTCATTGCTGAAAACGATATTGCCCCCTGTCTCTAGTCGAGGAGCATCTCAGCGATCTTTGATACCTCGAACTTGACTCCCCAGGCCTCGAAGGTGGTCTGGGGCGAGAGTTGCCCGGCGGTGTAGCGCATCCAGCTTCCGTCAGCGGGATCGACGACCCAAATCTGCTCGATGCCCATGGAAGAGTAGTCGGCCAGTTTGCGTTTCATACGCAGGACACGATCCTCGGGGCTGAGCACCTCGAAGACGGCGGCGGGCGGAACAGTCACGGTCTGTTCTCTGGGCCGGGACCGATCGAGTACCGTCACATCCGGAACACGGTAGATATCGTCGGCCACCCTGACTCGCAGCTCGGGCAGGGCACGGACTCCCCATTCCTTGCCATAGCGGTTGAACCAGGCAACAATCGCCTGCTGCCAGTCGGCATGATCGAACTGCCCCATTGGTCGTTCCTCGATTTGTCCGTCGACGTACTCGGCGTCGGGCTCGTAGTCCGAGCAACGCAGGTACACTTCTACCGGCACAAAGGCCTTGGTCGCCATGGGGAGCCTCCGGACCATCCGATTATATGACGGAACGCTCTCGCGTACGTCTGGAGAAGTGGGTGGGGAGACGAAGGGTCGCCTGCTATTCTACGAGGTTGGAAGGACGGGAGTTCCTGTGCGCCAAACGACGGGGAGAAGTCGTCTGTTTGTGCAGCCAAACCCACAACTTAACGGATTTTAGAAGTCAGGAACCAAACTGAATGAGTCTTTTTCCGAAGTATTTGGGCCGGCCGCGCGTGTTGCCGGCATATGCAGGTCTTGCGCTTGTGATCGCAGTGATGGTGGATGGCTGCGGCGCCGGATACCGGCCCGTGGTGACGCCCATCAATCCCAGCGGCCCCGCTCCCCAGCCCGCATCGCTGGCGGCCGTGGTTTCGTCGCCTTCCCCCTCCTCGCCGGGAATCGCCACCATCATCAACTATGCCGGGGACACGATTATGGCGACGGCGCCCATCGGAATCGGCCCGATCACCTTCACTCTCGATGAAACCGGCTCCACGGGCTACACCGTGAACAGCGACGGGACGATCACCAATTTTCCAGCCAGCAATAATCTTCAGCAGAAGAACGTAACCTTTTCAACGCTGCCATCAACGGCGATCCCGGTCAATCTGTTTTCACCGTCATCGGGACTCTGGATGGCCGATCTTGATGGGAACGTCATCGACGTACTCACCGGAGCGCCGGAGGCTTTCAAACTGGCTATTCCGGTGGCGCCCACGCCGATCGCGGTTGTGGGGCCGGGAATCGTGAGCCAGCGCAACTACGCGATCACCCAGGGGGCGGTGGCCACGGGCGTCGACTGCAACAACTCTCCGACCACCGGTCCGGCGGGCGAGGCCGACGGTATCGAAATTGCGGATTTCACCGTCTCCTCGCGGATTCCGCTCGGAAAGTGTCCCGTTTTTGGGCTACTGAGCCCGGACGGCAGGCGCCTGTTTGTCTTGAATCGCGGGGACGATACCATTACCGTGATCAACAGCCAGAACAACACGCTGAATACGTGTACGCCTTTCGTCAACCAGGTGGGGCGGCTGGTCACGTGTCATCCATCCCTGCCGCTCTCGACGACTGCGGGGTTGACGGGACCCAATGTGCCGGCGATCGCCGGACCGGTATCGGCCGAGTACAACGCGGCGACCGGTCAATTGATCGTGGCCGACTATGATGGGGGTACCGCGACTCTGATCGACGTGAGTCTGGATGAATTCGGAGACGACAGCGCCACCTTCGGCACCACGTTCAGCATGCCCGTGGGCGCCAATCCCGCCAGCGTGACGGCTCTTTATGATGGCAGCCGTGCCTATACCGCGAACCAGGCCGATGGAACGGTCAGTGTCCTCAACCTGACCAGCCACACGGTGTTAAAGACCGTTGCGGTGACCGGGCATCCCCGCACGGTTGTCTCGACCCAGAACTCGCTGTACGGCAAGGTCTATGTGGCTGCGCCGGACAGCCCCTATCTCACCATCCTTCGTACCGATCAGGACATCGTGGACACCACCGTCCTGGTGCAAGGCAACATCGTGGATGTTCGTGTGAGCACGCAGAATGGCGCCACGGGAAATAACAACAACGTCAGCCGCAAGCCGGGATACGGCCAGCCGTGCTATTTGCCTGGAACGACCGCATCGGCCACCTACGCGAGTTGTACGACGCTGCCGTAAGTCCGCGGCGCAGGAAAAACGAAAATGGCGACGGCTGGTTGGCCGTCGCCATTTTGGTTGCTACGTGTTGATCTGGGAGAGGGTCTGTTCTTACCAGGCGGAGCCGGTGACGTGGCCCACAAAAGCTTCTGGTCCGATGTATTCGGGATACGAGATCACCGCGCCGGTGCTGTCGGTCATGTCGATTGGGTAGCCGTTTGCGATGTCATAGAACACGGATGATTCGGTGTAGGCGTACGAATCCCAGAACGGAATCATCTCGTAGTTGGTCAGGGTAGCGAGGCTGCCGCCGACCGTGGGACGCTCAATGACCCACTCGGCCGAGTTGCCACGCAGCGGATATCCGGGATAAGCGGTGAAGCCCACTTCCACGGCCTGGTTGTTGTTGTAGTTCACGAGGTAGGCATAGCCCTGGGTGGAAGTGGTGTGCCACACTTCGACAAAGATGTCGTCGCCGGCAGCGACGGGGAAGCCGGAGATGCGGACTTCGCCGTAGGGATACCACTCGTACCATGCGGAATAGTAGGAGGCCTTGTAGCCGCCGGAGCAGTACGCATCGAACTCGACGCCGGCCTGGAGGACGTCGGGCGATCCCCAGCCGTCGATGCCGTTCCATTCCGAACCCCAATCCCAGCCGCCGGTGCAAGCGCCGAAGGCCTGCTGGGCCACTGGAACGACCATGGTGTTGACGAGGTAGTAGTACGAGGTGGATCCGTAGCTGGTGGCGCCGCTGAAGTCCACGTAGCCGCTCCAGTTGGAGGAGTAGGTGACGTTGCTGACCTTGCCAGAGGGAGTTGGGACGCTCTCCACAGCTGTTGGGTTCGAAGCATCGAGCTTCGGATTCTTTGTCACGTTCGCGGGGCCGTGGAAGATGGTGGTCTGCTCGAGCGTGGGAACCACGCGGGTCTTGGAGTGGCTCATGGCCTTGGCCCAGGTCGCATAAGCCTTGGGCTCGGTGGTCTGGTTGGGCCGGGGCGGGAAGCCGTGATACTGGAGATCCTCATCAGAGGCCGTGATGGGGTCAAAGCCGGCCGGCGGAGCCTCAATGGTGGTGGCGCCAGGGAGGTTGAGAGCGTGCTGGTTGGGCGGGAGAGGCTGTGGGTTGATTGCCAGTGCGGCCAGCGGCGCAGCAAGGACAACGATCGCCGTAAGGGCGGAGGTCAGGGTCTTCATGATCTTCAATTCCTTTGAGGGAGGTGCTCTGATGGGGCATCAGAGTGTTACTGCGCATGTAGTAGAAGTTTGCCTCCCAACGTTACAGCGAAGACGAAGAATATTTCATTACGGGTTTAAAGACTGCAACGGAAAGTTGTGCTGACGGCGGTCGATAAAGTGTGACGATCGCAGGCTCGATGGCGAAAGGGGAGATTAAGGATAGAAGCCCGGCGTGGACAGGCAAGGTTCTGCGGATCCTCCCCTGGGGAGGCTATCCGGGGGCCAATTCCTGGCCGCCGTTGAAGCTCGGGCGGTTCATTGACTCGGTGGCTCAATTCACGTATTCTGGAGACCTTGTGCGGTGTTGCGCCTGGGGTCTGCGTATAGGGGTTCCAAAGACTGGTCTAAGTCGATGGAACGATTGGCTGTAGTCCGGACTCGCTGGTTGAACCCTGGGTAGGGATTCGGCTGGAACAGGCACCTTCTGCTGAGTGGCGTTCAGGTTCAGCAGAGTCAGGATCCCGAAGAGGGTAAGCCCCGTAATCCTCACCCGAACAGAATTGTTTGGCAGTGGGTGGAATTTGGCCCGTGAGCATTTGGCGCGGGAGAACGCGCTGTGCGCGAAGACTTTTGACGGGCCGGGGTTGGCGCGTCTACAAAACTGGTCCAAAGGCAGGAAGAAGATGTCTACGTTTGTTCCGAGCGGCAAGGACATTGACCGCAAATGGTATGTGGTGGATGCAAGCGGCCAGACACTGGGCCGGCTGGCGACCAAGGCCGCCAGCGTGTTGAGCGGCAAGTTGAACCCCAGATACGTGCCGTACATCGATATGGGCGATCACGTGATTGTGATCAATGCGGAGAAGGTTCGACTGACCGGGCTCAAGAGTCAGAGCAAGGTTTACCGCCGCTATACCGGGTTCCCGGGCGGCCTGCGCGAAGAGTCGTTTACCCGGCTGCTGAACCGCAAGCCGGAAAAGATTCTGGAAGAAGCGATCAAGGGCATGCTGCCCAAGAGCAAGCTGGGCCGCGCGATGGGGTCGAAGTTGAAGGTGTATCGCGGGGACAAGCATCCCCACCAAGCGCAGTCGCCGGTAACGCTGGAAGTGGCGTAGAAGCAGCTATTAGCTCTTAGCCGTTAGCTTTTAGCTCTTTCCTTGCGGGAACGAAATGCCGAGGGCGAAGGGTAGAGACGGATTCAAACTTGAAGCAAGCTAATAGCTAAAAGCTAATAGCTAACAGCTAGAGGAAACGAATGGCAGATTTGGTTCAGTATTACGGAACGGGGCGGCGCAAGTCGGCGATCGCTCGTGTCTTCCTGCGTCCGGGAACGGGTGAGTGGAAGGTCAACGGCAAGGGTTTTGACGAGTACTTTGTCACCGAGCAGCAGCGGGTGTCGGCCAAGCGTACTCTGGTTGTTGCCGACCTGGCATCGGCTTTCGATGTCGTGGTCACGACCAAGAGCGGCGGCGTGGCCTCGCAGGCAGACGCGGTGAAGATGGGCATTGCCCGCGCTCTGATCGAGTTCAACCCGGAACTGCGCAAGACCCTGAAGGCCGAAGGCCTGCTGACCCGTGACGCCCGCGTGAAGGAACGCAAGAAGTACGGTCAGAAGGGTGCGCGCAAGCGGTTCCAGTTCTCGAAGCGCTAAAGCGCTTCAAGCTATCAGGTGTCGGAGATCAGAGATCAGCTTTGACGAGCCGGTCTGATCTCTGATCTCTGGTTTTTCCAATCTCCCGCATCAGCGGGTTTAATTCGGGCGCCGGCATCGACCACCCGGATGCAATCCACGAAGGAGGCCAATGGCCACGATCACAATGAAGGAGCTGCTCGAAGCGGGTGTTCACTTCGGGCATCAGACCAAGCGCTGGAACCCCAAGATGAAGGAATACA